>JAISQJ010000003.1 GCA_031274285.1 Treponema sp.
GCCATATCCCCCTTAAAAAAGGCCAGCTCCGTCCGGGCCAGGGTGTCCGCCCCCCATTCCATGCCCCCCAGGGGCCCGGCGGCCAGGGGCGCGACCGCCGCTATCGCGTCGATATAGCGCTCTATTTCCCCCTTCTCCGGACCGGCCACCCGGCAGATGTAGGACCCTATGTTCAGCACCGACAGGGGAAGGGGAACCACATAGCCGCCGCTTTGGGCGCCGTGGTAGGCGCAGCGCTCAAAATCCGCGGTAAAATTGTAATCCTTCGTATAGGGACTGACGAACATGTGGATAAATCCCAGATTGCCGTGGCAGATCATCAAAATCCGGTGGACCAGGGGGGAAGGGGGCAGGGCCTCGAAGCGGACAATGGCATCCCGGTTCTCCTTTTCGGCTTGTTCGATCATGCCAAGACTCATGAGGATACGGACCCGGTGGGTATAGATCAGGGGGTTATTTTCATAAATTTCGGGGGGCGCGTGGTCCAGCATTTCCAGCAGCATCTGGCCGGTCCGGGTGGACAACATCATGGGCAGGGTAGAACAAAGCTCGATGATCCGGTCGTAGTCCCCCGCCTTTTCGTAGTAGTTAATGGCGTCCATTTTTTGGTTGTTGGCGGCGCACCAGGCGGCGGTTTTGTGCCACAGGTCCATTTTATCGTAATCCGTTAGTTCATCCTGCCGGGTTTTCAGGTAATCAAGAAAAAGATGATGAATATGATAGGAGTTAAGGTACACGTCAAACCGGATAAAAGAATCTATCCCCTTAATCCCCTGGATAAGAGCGGGGTCCCCGGCCAGTTCTTCCAAAAGTTCCAGTACCAGGTGTTCAATAAGGGACATCTTGATGAGAAAACGCTGCAACTCCGGGGGCAGGGGCGCCATAATCTCGCTGGCGATCAGTTTGAAGATATTGGAGCGCAGGGCATGGTTGGCGTAAGCGGCGCCCGGCGGGGCGTTTTTCAGCGAAAGACCGGCCAAATGTATGGCAAAGGCCCAGCCTTCGGTATCGTGGTAAATCGAGGACAGGGTTTGGGGCGAGGTGTTGATGCGGAGAAGCTGGAAATAGGCGGCCATTTCCTCCCGGGTAAAACGGATATCCTCCTCCGTAATCCGGGCCAAAAGCCCCTTGGCCTCCATATTCATCAGGTTAAGGGAAGGCTCGGTCCGGGAAATGAGTATGGAGGTGATGTTGGGGAAGGGGGAGGTGACGGAACGCTCCATGAAGCGCAGAACCGCCTTGTCATTGATAAGGTGAAAATCGTCGTAGACAAAGATCACCCTTCCCTCGTCCAAGGCCTTCTCTTGAGGGATAGTGAGGTAACGCTCAAACTGCCGGTCCGTGGCCGGGAAATCCAGCTTCTCCAGCCCGACGGCGGCCTTTTTGTTGACCAGGGTGACGGTGGCGATGAAATTTTCCCAGAAACGCTCGCCGATATTGTCCCGCTCGGAAAACTGCATCCAACTGGTAAGAACCTTGAATTTACGGACAAAGGCGTAGACCGCCTGGGTTTTCCCATAGCCCGCGCCGGCGCTGACAATAACCACGGGCTTAAGCACCGCCTGTTCCAGCAGACGGTCAATCCGGGGCCGCTCCAGGTAAACCTGGTTTCCCGGAACGACGGGCATATTACTATGAAAAAGCTGTTCCGGCACCTTTGGTCTCCTCATAGAAAGACAAAGCAAGACCCCTGGATAGCAGGTAGAAAAAAGGGCCCATCCGTCGCCGACTTACCCTCCCGGAGCCGCAGAATAGTCTTGACAGTTACTTTTTAAGATAATAATCTTGACAAATTATATCTGTCAATGACCCGCAAAGCCCCTCCGGCCAAGGTTTCAATTTCTCCCCATCGCTGGTATAGTGGCTGTATGCAAATCCGCGACCGTTACGCCCCCTCCCCCACGGGGCTCCAGCATATCGGGGGGATCAGGACCGCCCTGTTCAACTACCTCTTCGCCCGTTCCGTAAGCGGCCGGCCCCAGGGGGGCGCCTTTATCCTGCGGCTGGAAGATACGGACCGCAGCCGCTTTGACCAAAGCTATGTACAGAATCTCTACGACACCTTTAAGTGGCTGGGAATCCACTGGGACGAGGGGCCGGATATTGGGGGCCCCGTGGGACCCTATGTTCAGAGCGAACGTTTCGATCAGTATAAAAAGTATGCCCTGGAACTGACGGCCCGGGGCCGGGCCTACTACTGTTTTTGCTCCTCCGAAAGGCTGGAACAGGTCCGGGCGGAGCGGGAAGCGATCCGCCAGTCCGGGTACGACCGTCATTGCCGCGGCATAGACCCCGCCGAAGCGGCCCGCCGTGCGGCCGCGGGGGAACCCTGTACCATCAGGCTGAAGATACCTCTGGAGGGCGAAGAGGCGGTCACCCGGTTCCGGGATTACCTCCTGGGGGACATGGAGTGGAAAAACAGCGATGTGAACCCCGATCCGGTACTCCTAAAATCCGACGGCTTTCCTACCTACCACCTGGCCAATGTGGTGGACGATCACCTCATGGGCATTACCCATGTGCTGCGGGCCCAGGAGTGGCTTTCCTCCACCCCCCTGCACATCATCATGTACCGGGCCTTTGGCTGGACGCCGCCTGAATTCTGCCACCTGCCCATGGTCATGGGGACCGACGGGAAGAAGCTCTCCAAACGCCACGGCGCCACCAGCGTTGATGAATTCCGCGCCCAGGGCTGCCTGAGCGAGGCCCTGATCAACTACGTGGCCCTGCTGGGGGCCTCTTACGAGGAGGGGAAGGATATCTATAGCCTCAGGGAGCTGGAGGAGCGTTTCAGCCTGGACAAGCTCAACAAGGCCCCGGCGATCTTCGACTACAAGAAATTGGAGTGGTACAACGGCATGTACATCCGCATGAAGGGCGATACCGAACTGGCGGAACTCTGCCTGCCCTATGCGGTTAAGGCCGGACTCTTCGGCGGGCCCGGCCGGGAGCCTGACGGGGAGCAGCGGGAGCTTTTCGTCCGGGCTATGCCCCTTATCCGGGAACGGCTGGGCTTCCTTACCGAGGCGGCCTCCAGGCTGGGCTACCTTTTTTCCGAGCCGGCCCTTCCCCCGCCGGAGGAATTCATCCCCAAAAAGGGGGACCTGGCCGCGGCCGCAGCCTTACTGCGCAGGGGCCGGGAACTGCTAAGGCCCCTGGCGGAAGCGGCCGGCGACGAAGAAGCGGAGGCCCTTATCAAGGACTATGCCGAAAAGAACGGGATAAAGCTGGGGGACCTCCTCATGCCCCTGCGGGTTGCCGTCACCGGGGCCAGGGTAAGCCCGCCCCTCTTTGGAAGCCTGCGCCTCCTGGGACCGGAAAGATCCCTGGCCCGGGTGGACCGGGCCCTGGCGGCCTTAGCGGCCTGTTGCAGAGGCGCAACAAACTCCTAGGCTGGGCAGGGGCTTTTTAACCTTGTTCCGCCAGCAGCGCGGTTATCCCTTCAAAAACTTCCCCCAGGTCCTGGAACCGGGCAGAGGCCATAGAATCCAGGGGCGTGGGCATGTTGTTGACAATGACCATGTTACCGCCGCCCCGCAGGGTGTAGCGGGGAAGGGAAGCCGCGGGGTTCACCGTAAGGCTGGTACCCAGGACCAGGATAAGATCCGCGGCCTGGGCTTCCGTCGTAGCATCCCGCAGGGCATCGGCGGGAAGGCTTTCGCCGAAGAAGGTAATAGCCGGCTTTAGCACCCTGCCGCATTTGGGGCACTGCGGAAGGCCCCCGGCGCGGACAATGGCGGCGGCCTCCTTGAAATCCATCCGCACCCCGGAACAGTGCAGGCAGTAGTGGACCCTGGGGGAACCGTGGACTTCAATGACGCGGCTGGAGCCGCCCTTCTGGTGTAAAAGATCGATATTCTGGGTGATCAGGGCCTTGAGAAAGCCCCTCTTTTCCAGTTCCCCCAGGCAGGTATGCACCACCGAAGCTTCCTTTTCATCAAGGTTATAGATAAAGGAACGGGAGGCCTGGTAGTAAAACGAGGGGTCCCGGTGAAAGTATTCGATATCAAATATCTTCTCCGCATCCATGTCGCGGTAGAGGCCGTTCTTTCCCCGGAAGTCCCGAATCCCCGACAGGGTACTTACCCCCGCGCCGGTCAGGGCCACGCAGTGTTTGGCCGAACGTATCGCGTCAAAGAGCCCCCGGATGTCCTCCGTAACCGTTGTCATACGCCCCGTTTCCATACATGCTCCATGGATCCTAGTATAACCCCTTTCGCCGCAGCCACCTACTCTTTCACGGAGCCCAGGGTTATTCCGGTAACAAAGTAGCGCTGCAAAAAGGGATAAATAAGCAGCACCGGAATAAGGGCTACGAATATTTTTGCCGCATTAAGGGTTATATTTGAAAGCTTGCTCATTTTTTCAAACTGTTCAAGGGACATATTGGTCATATTGATGGTAACCACCAACTGCTGGATATAAGTCTGCAAAGGATAGTTATGGCTGCTGGACATAAGCACCAGCCCCTGAAAGAACTCATTCCAATGGTAGACAATAATAAACAGCGAAACTGTGGCGATCACGGGCAGAGAAACGGGGATAATAAGGGAAAATAATATCCGCCAGGGCCCCGCGCCGTCCATGATAGCCGCTTCCTCAAGGGCCTTCGGCAGGTTTCTAAAAAAGTTCATCATCAAAATTACGTTAAACACCTGTACGCCGCCGCTTAACACCAGCGCCCAAATGGTATTCCTCATACCAAGGGACATCATGGTAATATACCAGGGCACAAGGCCGCCGTTAAACAAAAAACAGATAATGAGAATCCACATGCAGACATTCCGGGGCGCATACTCGCGGCTGTTTTTGGAAAGAGGATAGGCCATAAGCAGCGTTGTCCCCAGTCCCAGCATAAGACCCAGGCTTACCCGCAAAACCGATATCCCCAGGGCCCTAAAAAAACTGCCGTCCTTGATAATCGCCCCATAGGCGTCAAAATTAAGTCCCACCGGCCAAAGGCCGACCATACCGCCGTTGGCGGCGGCCTTGTCGCTTAAAGAGAGGCAGAGGGTATACCACAGGGGAAGCACGCAGCTTAGGGTAACTAAAATCAGCAGGGAATAATTACAAACCCTAAAAATCCTTACACTGAAATTTTTTTCTTCTACCATAGCTGGTAAACTCCCCTGCGGCTAGAAAATGCGGTAATTGGCCAAACGCCGCGCCAATAGGTAGGACAGAGCAATCAGGATAAAACTTACCAGGGATTTTAACAGCCCCACCGCGGTGGCCAGACTGTATTGAAAATTGAAAAGTCCGGCCCGGTAAACCCAGGTATCAATAATATCGCCGGTGGAATAGACCAGCGGATTATACAGGTTAAAAATCTGATCAAAGCCGGCGTTAAGTACGTTTCCCAGGGACAAAACCGCCAAAAGCACAACCGTGGTAGTGATACAGGGCAGGGTTACTGAAAAAACCCGGCGCAGCCGTCCCGCGCCGTCTATGGCGGCGGCTTCATAAAGCCCCGGATCTATGCCGGTGATGGCGGCAAAATAGATAACCGCGCTGTAACCGAATTCCTTCCAGGTATCACAGAGGATCACAAAGAGGGGGAAAATTTCCGCATGAGCGAAAAACAAAAATCTTTTTAATCCCAAACTTTCCCGCATCCCGTTAACCGGGCCGTTATACGAAAATATATTTAAGATAATCCCCGACAGGATAACCCATGATAAGAAATGGGGCATATAGGTTATAGTCTGGGTCCAGCGCTTAAAGCGGAGGTTATGTACCTCGCTCAACAACAGGGCAAATATCAGGGGAATCAGGAGGTTCAGGATTATTTTCCCCATGGAAATGTTAAGGGTATTAAAGAGTATCCGCCGTACTTCCTGCAGCAAAAACATATACTCAAAATTTTCCAGGCCTATCCAGGGGGAATTCCATATTCCCAAGTCAGGGCGGAATTCCTTAAAGGCCATTACGATTCCGGCCATAGGCAGGATATTGAAAAAAAACAGCCACATAAACCCAGGGATTAGCATAAGGGTATAATGGACCCAAAGATTGCCACGGCGCATAAATACTCCCCAACCGGCTGAAGCAGCGGAACCGGGCTGACGCCCGGTTCCTTATTTTTCCTTATTTTGTATTAACGTACTCTTGAACTTCCGCGGTAATCCGATCCCCGCCCTGGGCTTTCCAATTCCTGACAAATTCGTCAAAGACCTCTATGGGCGCCTGATTCATGACAATTTTCATAAAGGTTTCATCTTCCAGTGCCTTAAGGTTTGACCACCGTGATTCCATGGCCGGGGTAAGGGAGTGGGTAAGGCTGTACACCAGCTCCTTGGGGCTGTCCTGGTACGCAGCCCAGCCGACCATGATAGAATAGGAGCGCTGCCATGCCGACATATCCGCCGCCGGGTTCCAGGCTGAAATATCCGTTACATCGTAGGGAGCGGTTTTAACCAGGTTAATCTTATCCAAATCATTTTTCAGCAGCTTATACAGCCGAAATTCCTCATCGGAAAAATCACCGGCGGTTTTTGTACCCCCTAACACATCCCGGAAGGCCTGCAGGGTAAAGGGACATTCATCAAGCATACCCATGGCAATACGCAGCGGAAAATTGCCGATGCCGCCCCGGCGGAAATCAAAGCTGCCCTCATCTCTGATAAGCAGATTGTTTAGCTTAATGGCTGCCTCGGGATGGGCATAATTTTTATTTACCACCACATAGCTATAAGAAGCGGAGCTCGCGCGGGGGCGGTAAATTCCACCGCTGCCGGCGGGTATGGCATAACACTGGAAATTTGCCGATGGATTATTCCTAATCACGTCAGGAAGCATCGCGTAACCCATCCACCAGCCGCCGCTAAAAATACCTGACCTTCCGCTTATCACCGCTTCGGAGGAAAACTGGCGTATGCCCATTTCCGGATCGATAAGCCCTTCCCGGTACCAGGCGGCAAGTTCCGCCAGGGCGGTACGGGTTTCCGGCAGGGTGGAGGCATAGGCCGCTTTTCCTTCTGCGTCTTTTATCCACCAGCCCGGATAGGAACCGAAGGCGGAAAAGAGGGGCTCAAAGCCATAAATATTCGTACCGGAGGTTAAAAACGTTGAATACATGGCGCCGCCGTTTTCCGGGCCGCTAATACCGATGGTCCTGCCGGGACCATTTCCGCCGGGGTCCCTTTCCACAAAGGCCCGGGCCACGGCCCGTAAATCACTTATGGTTTTTGGCGCCTGAAGCCCCAGCTTATCCAGCCAGTCTTTGCGAATCCAAACCAGTTCAAAGTCGCCGTCCGAGGTGGAGGTAAGGCCGTACATTTTGCCGTTATACGTGACATTTTCGATGGCCTTGCCCCCGCTGGAATCGATCATCCTGCGCATCGTGTCCGAGGCATAGTCACGGTAAGCCTGGGTTAAATCGCCAAGCTGCTGGGATTTAACCATTTGGTTAAATTGCATATCGTTGACTACTAAGGCATCCGGCAGAGAATTACTGGAAATGGCAAGATTAACCTTCTGATCGTAATCCGAACTGGAAGCCGTCCAATCCACCTCAACCTTTACGTTAAGCTGCTCCTCAATATGCCGGATATACTGATTATGTACAGGCGAATCCCCCGCGGGCCATTCCTCGTTAGGGTCCACCGCAAGGCCAATGGATAAAACCACCGGATCGGCGTACCTGCCGAAGGGGTCCGTGTCCTGGAGAGGAGCCGGGGCCGCAGACCCCGTTGCGGACGGAGACCTGCGGTCCCCGCAGCCCAAGGTAAACAAACACAAACCTGCCAATACCGCACAGAGCCCCATCTTACGCATAACGATCCTCCTTCTAAAGGTGATAAGATGATCGTATGATACTAAAACCGGGACGGTGTTGCAATGTTGAATACCTCATAACCGGGGCAGTACCGGACCATAGTTCTTTCGAATCGGCCCTGGATAAAATTCAGATATCTTTGCCACCTCAGAGAATCGAACTCTAGACACGCAGATTTTCAGTCTGCTGCTCTACCAACTGAGCTAAGGTGGCGTAAAACCTACATTCTTGTAGGTTTAGGCATAGCTATCTCATCTATTTATATAGTTATCCATTTCTATCCTATTTCATCGATAAAGTCAATGGTTTTTCAGGTTTTTTGAAAAAGTATCACCAAAGGGGAAAGGTTCTCATTTATTTGATACCGCCTCCAGGGAAAAGGCTTGCTCCGGGTCCGCTATGCCCGCCGCCCGCATGGCCCGGGCCCGTTCCGCCCAGGATATACCACCAGCGGGGTGCCATTTTATAACTTCCTCCGGGGCAAGGTTTTTACAACCCGGATCGGTAGCCTCGTGTCTTTCCTGCGCTGCCTTTATGCGTTCTATCTGTTCAGGGGATAAACCAAGTTCCTTTATCGCTTTCGCCATAATAAATCCGCCGCTCCTCCGGCTCCGCCTCTCGGGCGGTTATAATACGGGTCTTTTCCCCGCGCTCCGTATATACCACAAACAGCACATCCCCGGATTTTCCCAAAATTTGCCATCTGTCTTCTGTCCCGCTATGGGCTCCGTCATACTGCTCAATGCGAAACGGATCATCAAAAACCCGTTTGACTATCTCCAAATCAACCAACCCCGCCGCAGAGCGGTCGGGGTATGGTTGTTTTGGTAAGGTATTTGACTCAGGGTACATACCCTTAGTACCGCCGCAAGCGGCCGGGGTATGTACCCTTCGCAAAC
>JAISQJ010000005.1 GCA_031274285.1 Treponema sp.
CAACCCCGCCGCAGAGCGGTCGGGGTATGGTTGTTTTGGTAAGGTATTTGACTCAGGGTACATACCCTTAGTACCGCCGCAAGCGGCCGGGGTATGTACCCTTCGCAAACAATCAAGGCCCTTACCGGGATCAGGAGATGCGGGAAATCCACCCTGCTTGAGCTATTCCGCTCCTGGCTTTTGGAAAACGGTGTGGAGCCGGGGCAAATCCAGGCCATCAATTTTGAGGACGCCTCCTATGCCGATCTTACCGATTACAGGGCCTTGCATGATCATATCCTAAAAAACTGCCGCAGCGGCGCCATGAATTACATTTTTCTGGACGAAGTTCAGAACGTTAAAGATTTTCAAAAGATGGCGGATAGTTTATTCATCAGAAAAAATATCGATCTGTATATCACCGGTTCCAACGCCTGCCTCTTATCC
Organism: Treponema sp.; assembly: GCA_031274285.1. Lineage (GTDB taxonomy): Bacteria > Spirochaetota > Spirochaetia > Treponematales > Breznakiellaceae > JAISFT01. The sequence goes on from JAISQJ010000005.1 coordinate 427, forward strand.
GGGGAACTGGCGACCCTCCTTTCCGGCCGCTATGTGGAGATCCACCTCCTGCCCCTGTCCTTTAAGGAATACCTTTCCGCCCTGGGGGACCGCCGCGATTTGCCGCAAAAATACCGCAGCTATGTTACCGGGAGTTCCTTCCCCTATACCCTTAAACTTAACGGCGATGCGGAGCAGATTCGGGATTATCTGGGGGGAATTTATCACACCATCGTATTGAAAGATGTGGTTGAACGAAAAAAATATCCGCCGCCGCCGCGCTGGAACGGGTGATCCGGTTTATGTTTGACAATATCGGAAATCTCTGTTCGGTAAAAAAGATAACGGATACCATGGTTTCATCGGGGAACAGCATATCGGTGAACTCGGTGGAAAGTTATCTTTCGGCCTTAACGGACAGTTATATTTTGTACCGCGCCGGCAGATATGACATCAAGGGAAAACAGTATCTCAAGACCGGTTACAAGTATTACCTTGCCGACCCGGGGCTGCGATATTACCTTCTGGGCAGCCATGAAACGGACATGGGCAGGATTCTGGAAAACGTGATTTTTCTTGAACTTATACGCCGCCGGTGGGAAGTGAGCATCGGCAAGATAGAAAACAACGAGGTTGATTTTATTGTTCAAAAAGGGGACCGCCGGGAATACTACCAGGCCGCCCTGAGCGTCCGGGACGAAGCGACCCTTGAACGTGAACTGAAACCCCTTTTCGCCATCCGCGATCATTATCCGAAATTTCTCTTGACCCTGGATGATGATCCCCCTTCCGATAACCAGGGCATCCGCAGAATCAATGCCCTGGATTGGCTTTTGGACGGCTAGGGAAGGTCGATCAGGGCGGCCACTTGGGCCCCGGCGATCCTGGGGTCCGCCCGGCCGCCGGTCCTTTCCAGCACCTTACCTACCAGAAAGGCCGTCAGGGTCTGCCGCCGCTTCCCGTTTCCCCCGGCCGCGGCGTCCCGGGCTTCCGCCAGGGCTTTGCCTTCGGCCGCGGCCACGGCCTTGAGGACCCCGGCAATTTCCACCGGGTCCCGAAGGATCTCCCAGCGCCGGTCCCGGACAATGGTTTCCGGATCCCGGTCCTCGCCGATGACCGCCTCCAGAGTCCGCTTGGCTATTTTGACCGATATGGCCCCGGATTCCTCCAAGCCCACCAGGGAGGCAAGGCGGGCGGGGCTAAGGCTTAGGCCGCCGATGCCGGCCAGGGAAAGGCCCTGGCGGTTGAGGATGTGCTTGACATCTTGTAGAAGCCAGTTGGCGATCTTGGGGGCGGCGGTCTTGGCCCCAAGGCCCCGCTTGACGGCCAGGTCCAGGGCCGCCTCAAAGTAATCGGCCCCCTCCTTTTCCTCGCAGACCAGTTCCGCCTGTTCCTGGGAAAGGCCAAAGTCCCGCTCAAAGCGCCGGGCCCTGGGCAGGGGAAGCTCTACCAGGGATTCCTCTACGGACTTGAGAAACCGGGGGTCCGCTCTGAAGATGGGCAGGTCGGGCTCCGGAAAGTAGCGGTAATCCTGGGCGTTTTCCTTCTGCCGCATGGGTTCGGTCTGATCCCGATTTTCGTTCCACAGCCGGGTTTCCTGGACCACAGTTTTCCCCGCGTCCAGCGCTTCCCCCTGGCGGCCTATTTCGTAGTTCAGGGCCAGCCTGACAAAGCGGGAGGAGTTGAGATTCTTGATCTCCACCTTCCTCCCCAGTCCCCGGCCGGGAAAGTTGATGGAGACATTGGCGTCGGCCCGGAGGCTCCCCTCCTCCATGTTGCCGTCGCAGACCCCCAGGTAGCGGACCATGCGCCGCAGTTGGTGGATAAAGAGTTCCGCCTCCTCCCCGGTTTCCATGTCCGGCTCGGAGACGATTTCCAGCAGGGCAACCCCGGCCCGGTTGTAGTCCAAAAGGGACACCGTGCCGGTGTGGATCATCTTCCCCGCGTCTTCCTCCAGGTGGCATTCCTTGATCCGCACCCGCTTGGTAATCTCCCGGTCCCCGATCCTGCCTTCCAGGTCTATAAACCCTTCCTGCCCCAGGGGGGAGGCGAACTGGGAGATCTGGTAGTTCTTGGGCATGTCGGGGTAGAAGTACTGCTTCCGCTCGAACCAGGTCTTTTCCGGGATACGGCAGTTGAGGGCCCGGGCCACGGTACAGCCCATCCGCATGGCTTCGATGTTCAGGCTGGGGAGGACCCCCGGATAGCCCATGCACACGGGGCACACATTGGTATTGGGCTCATCCCCAAACGCGGAGCGGCAGCCGCAGAACACCTTGGTCTTGGTTAGGAGGTGGATATGGACCTCCAGGCCGATGAATGACTGGTACATGGCTAACTCCAGAAAGCACGGTAGCCCGCGGGGTGGGGGACCGGATGGCTTTTTTCCCAATCCCCGGCAATGTCCAGCAGGGTCCCCTCCGCAAAGGCCCGGCCGATAAGCTGGACCCCCACGGGAAGCCCCCCCTCAACCGAGGCGGGGAAGGACAGGGCGGGAAGCCCCGCCAGGTTGGCGCAGCAGGTGTAGAGGTCCGCAGCCTTTTGGGCAAAGGGGGAAAGGGAACCCTTGCCCCGGCCAAAGGCCCTGGTGGGGAACACGGGAAGGAGGATGGCGCCGCAGCGCGCCGCGCCGTGGTCCTGGTATTCACTGTCCCCCAGCAGGGCTTCAAATTCCCGCAGAATTCCCGCCCTGATCCGCTGGGCCCGCAGGTAGTAGCGGTCCTGGAAGCCCGATCGGAGCACAAAGGTACCCAGGAGGATCCGCAGCTTCACCTCCGCCCCAAAGCCCGCTTCCCGGGCCTTGTCGATAAGGTCATCGGGGTTTTCCGCCCATGCAGGCCGGGCCCCGTAGCGGATACCGTCGAAGCGGGCCAGGTTGGCGCTGGCCTCCGCGGTGGCGATGGTGTAATAGGCAGGGACCCCGTATTTCAGGCTGGGCAGTTCCACTTCGGCCAGGGTGTAGCCAAGTTCCGCCAGGCCCGCCTTGGCAAGCTCAAAGCCCCGGCGGACCTCCGGTTCAAGCTCCGCTGCCTGGGCCGCGGCTTCCAGGGAGGAACTCCCTTCACCGGTCCCGGCGTTTTCCGCAATGGCCCTGGCCACCGCCTCCGGGGAAAGGACGGCGATGGTCCTGTTTGCCGGGGTCTTGGGGGACAGGGGCGGGGCTGCGGCCGGCGCGTCCCGGCTGGTTTGGTCCATGGGGTCCGCCCCCCGGATCGCCGCGAAGACCTCCCGGCAGCGGGACACGGAATCCGCCAAAACCCCTATCCCCTCCAGGCTGGAGGCGTAGGCCACCAGGCCGTAGCGGGACACCGCCCCGTAGCTGGGCTTTAACCCCACCACCCCGCAGAAGGCCGCGGGCTGCCGCACCGAACCCCCGGTGTCGGAGCCCAGGGCAAAGGGGGCCAGCCCCGCCGCCACCGCCGCGGCCGAGCCCCCGGAGGAACCCCCCGGCACCCGTTCCGTGTCCCAGGGGTTATTGGTCCGCTTGATGCCGGAATTGTCGGTGGAGGAACCCATGCCGAACTCGTCCAGGTTGGTCTTACCCACCGGCGCGGCCCCGCAGTCCATGAGCTTTTGTACCGCGGTAGCGGTGTAGGGGGCCTTGAGCTGTTCCAGCAGCTTGGAGCCGCAGCTTAGGGAAAAGCCCTTGACCGCGATGTTGTCCTTCACCGCGAAGGGAAGGCCCGCCAGGGCGGAGCCGCCGGAACCGGACTCCCCGGCAGGGAAACGCCGGGGATCAAATTCGATAAAGGCCCCGATCTTCTCTTCCCACCGGCTGACATACGACTCATAATCCTGGGGTAATGGCATGGTCCCTCGCTTTGTGTTAGACGGTCACATTCCGCTGTTTTCCGCCGGGGCCCCTTTCAGCGTTACAACACATTGGGGACCACCACAAAGCGGCCGTCCCGTTCACCGGAGTTGTCCAGCAGCTCTTCGATTCGGCCGGGATCTTCACTTGGCCGGGACGGACAGGGGGAAATACGGTGATCCCCCCTAAAGTGGCCGGAAGCTACGGTCCGGGCCACCGCGGAGCCCACTACCGGGCCGGAGTCTTTGCCGTCCGCGGCCTGCATAGAGGCAAAGTAACCCAGCATCTCCTCAAAGGCGGAAAGGGCGCCGGAGAGTTCTTCTTCATTCAAATTCAGATGGGCAAGCGCGGCGGTCTCCCGCAGATCTTCAATTTCCATAGGTTAAAAGTTTCCCAATGGGCCGATTTTTGCATGACAGGCTATTCATGTCAAGGCGATGGTACGAAACCATGCCCCCGCCGGGATTCTTCAGGCTAAGAATCTCCTCCCCTTCGTATAAAACTATTGGCGGTTTTTTATAAACCAAGGGATATTTGTTGAAGGATCGTCATTGTAAGACAATGGTTCGATGGCTATGAGGATTGGGAAAAAAACCGCGGGCGGCATGGAAGTACGGCGTCTCTTTGCCCGGAATCTAAAACGCCTGCGGGAACTGCGCAATATTTCCCAGCTCGATCTTTCCGGCATGACCGGGCTTACCCACAACTTCATTAACGATATTGAAAACTGCAAGAAATGGGTCTCCCCCGAATCTCTGGCCCGGTTTGCCCGGGCACTGCAGGTGCAGCCCTTCCAGTTTTTCCTCAGCGAATTACGCAGCAATGAGTACGAGGAAGATCATGCCAGCGTATACCGGGAGGACTTTATCGACGTGCTGCAAAAGATAGCCTCCGACTGGATGGATACCTATCTCCCCAAGAACGCCAAAAAGCGCTAACATAGTCCCATGCGCTTACTGGCAAGGGATATGGCGAAGGCCGCGGCGGAAAGGCCGGAAACAGAGGTAGAGGCGGCGGGCTGGGTCCACCGGATTCGGGACATGGGGGGTATCAGCTTTGTGATCCTCCGGGACCGTTCCGGTATGCTGCAGTTGGTCCTGGGGGAGGCCAAAGGGGACCTTAGCCTGGAATCGGTGATCCGGGTCCGGGGCCTGCCGGCCCTGAACGGAAAGGCCCCCGGCGGGGTGGAACTCAAGGTCAACGTGTTGGAGGTCCTGTCCCAGGCCGCCCCGGATCTGCCCTACCAGGTCAACGGCGATGCCTCCAAGATCGGCCTGGAGGCGATTCTGGATAACCGGCCCCTCTCCCTGCGGAATCCCAAGATTCGCTCCATCTTTAAGGTCCAGGACACGATCATCGCCGCCTTTGCCGGGTATCTGCGGGATCAGGACTTTACGGAGATCAAGACCAGCAAGCTCACCGCCGGCAGCACCGAGGGGGGAACCAACCTCTTCCAGGTGGACTACTTTGACCGGAAACTCTGCCTGGCCCAGTCCCCCCAAATCTATAAGGAAGCCCTGGTCGCCTCCGGCCTGGAACGGGTCTTCGAGATTGGGCCGGTCTACCGGGCGGAGAAGCACGATACCCCCCGGCACCTGAACGAATACGTGTCCCTGGACCTGGAACTGGGCTTTATCGAATCCGAGCTGGAACTCATCGAACTGGAAAAGGGACTGCTGGCCCACATTTTTGACGAGGTAGCCCGGAAAAACGCCGAAGACCTGGCGGCCTGGAATGCCTCGGTCCCCGCGGCGGAGGCGGTGGCCAAGGCCCCCGTTGTGGCCTACGAGGAGGCCCTCAAACTGGTCAACCGGGAACTGGGCCCGCAGGCCCCCGCCTCTTCCCGGATCTTCGACATCAACCCCGAGGCGGAGCGGCTCCTCTGCGAATGGTCGGCCCGGGAACACGGCGTCGATCTGGTCTTTGTCAACGCGTTCCCCCGGCGCTACCGGCCCTTTTACACCTACCCCCTGGAGGGCGGACCTGCCGGCGGCGGTACCATGAGCTTTGACGCCATTTTCCGGGGCCTGGAGATCACCTCCGGGAGCCGCCGCCTCCACGACTACGCAAGCTTTGTGGAGGCCCTGCCCAAATTCGGCCTAAAGCTGGAAAACATGACCGGCTACGATCAGATACTCAAGTACGGCTGCCCCCCCCACGGCGGTTTTGCCATAGGCTGCGAGCGGCTTACCCAGAAGATCCTGGGCCTGACCAACGTTAAGGAAGCCAGCCTCTTCCCCCGTGACCGCCGGCGGGTGGAACCCTAGGTGCCTGACTGTAAAAGCGAACACAGCGTCATAGAAAGCGGCCTTATGATGGAACAGTGGAACCGCAAGGCCCTGTTCCGCCTCATCTGGCCCCTGGTAATCGAGCAAATCCTGGCCGTCACCATGGGAGTGGCGGACACCGTGATGATCAGCTCCGTAGGCGAACATGCCGTATCCGGCGTGAACATTGTTGACAATATCAACAACCTCCTGATCATCGCCTTCGCCGCCCTGGCCACCGGCGGCGCGGTGGTGGTAAGCCAGTACATCGGCCGGCGGGACCACCGGAACGCCAGTGTAGCGGCCAAACAGCTTATCTATGCGGTTTTTATCATCTCCCTGGTCATGCTCCTCTTCGCCTTCTTCTTCCGCCGGCCCCTCATCCGAATCATCTACGGGAAGCTCAACGCCGATGTCATGGAAGCCGCATCCCTCTACCTGCTGATCACCTGCCTATCCTATCCCTTCCTGGCGATCTACAACGCCAACGCCGCCCTGTTCCGGGCGGTGGGAAACTCCAAAACCACCATGCGGATAGCCCTGCTGGTAAACGCGTTGAACATCGGGGGCAACGCCTTTTTTATCTTTGTGCTCCACCTGGGAGTCCTGGGCGCGGGCCTGTCCACCTTTATGAGCCGGGCCCTGGCCGCAGTCATCACCATGATCCTGCTGCTCCGGGGCCATGGCCGGCCCATCCGTCTGGACGGAATCCTCAAAGTCCGCTTCCTCCGCCCCATGCTCCGCAGCATCCTTAACGTGGGAATCCCCAGCGGCCTGGAAAGCTCCATGTTCATGGTAGGCCGCCTCCTAACCCAGCGGATCTTCCCCACCTTCGGCACCGCCGCCATGGCGGGAAACGCCGTAGCCGGGGTAATCAATTCCTTTTCCTTCATGCCCGGCTCCGCCTGCGGCATGGCCCTGCTCACCATCGTAGGCCAATGTGTAGGGGCCGGTGACTACGGCGCGGCCAGAAAACAGTGCGAACGGATCATGAAGATCACCTACGTCATTACCGCGGCCATGAGCCTCCTTATCTGGATCTTCCGGGACCCCCTCATGGGCATCTTCAACCTTAGCCAGGAAGCCCACGAATTCGGCGCCGTGTTCCTGCAGATCCACTGCCTCTCCATGATTCTCGCGTGGCCCCTCAGCTTCGCCCTGCCCAACGCGCTGCGGGCCGCCGGAGACGCCAAGTACGTCATGTGGGTGGCCACCATTTCCATGTGGACCGTCCGGGTAAGCATGTCCTACATCTTTACCTTTGCCCTGGGCTTCGGCCCCCTGGGAGTCTGGCTTGCCATGGGCGGCGACTTTATCTGCCGGGGCAGCTTCTACCTGGTCCGCTGGCTCCGGGGCCGCTGGCAGGAAAAGCGCGTCATCGAAGCTTAAGATCGAAGCTTAAGGGCTTGGTTTTCTGCTGGCCTAGCCTCTTGCGGAATCGATTTTATGGGGCCATACTGAGAGTCCGGGCTGCAAAACAGGGTTTTGGCCCGGATATTCTGTAGAACGAGGTGTCCCATGGCCTTTAATCCCCAGGAAATTTCCGATTTTGCCCGGTATTACGGCTTCCACTACGGCAGTCTGGACCCGGTTTCCCTGATGCGCGATGTACTCAACCACATGGAGCGGGGGCTCAAGGGACAGAGTTCCAGTCTGCCCATGATTCCCTCGTATATCAGCCCCGTGTCCCACGTGGCGCCGGGAAAAACCGTGGTGGCCCTGGACGCCGGGGGCACCAACCTGCGGGCCAGTCTGGTACATTTTGACGAGCGGGGTAAGGCCGCCTCCGGGGAGACCCAGAAGGTCCCCATGCCCGGTACCCAGGGCCGTCTGAGCGCGGAGCAGTTTTTTGACCAAATCGCCGCCGTAACCGCCCCCCTCCTGGAAAAGGCCGGCCCCTCCGTGGGGGGCATCGGTTTCACCTTCTCCTACCCCATGACCATTACCGAAGACGCCGACGGCATCCCCCTGGCCTTTAGCAAGGAACTGGATATTCCCGAGGTAAAGGGACAGCCCGTGGGCAAGGGACTGCGGGACGCCCTGGCCCGGCGGGGGCTGAAATATTCCGGCTCCATCGTGCTGCTTAACGACACGGTGGCGACTCTGCTTTCCGGCATCGCGGAGATCCCCTCCGACGGGGAGGAGGAAAAGACCGCCGACAAGTACGGCATCCCCGGCGGCCCGGTTATCGGCTTTATCCTGGGTACCGGCTTTAACACCGCGTACCCGGAAAAGAGCATCCCCAAGATTGGTTTTGAATCTTCCACCCCCCAGATCGTGGTCTGCGAGACCGGTACCTTTGCCATAAGCTGCCAGGGGGTCCTGGACCGGGAGTACGACGCCACCACCAAGAACCCCGGCGCCTACACCCTGGAAAAGGCCTCCAGCGGCGCGTACCTGGGCCCCCTGACCCTGCACATCCTGAAGCAGGCGGTAAAGGACGGGGTCCTTAAATTCAAACGCCAGGATGAACTGTTGGCTATGCAAACCCTCCAGGCCAGGGACCTGAACTACTTCCAGCATCATCCCCTGGCGATGGAAGGTCCCCTGGGGGGCATCATCGGCCCGGACGAGACCGACGCCCTGGCAGCGATTCTCTACCTCGCCCAACTGGTCACCGAGCGGGGGGCCATGCTTTCCGCCGCCGTGGTGGCCGCCGTGGTGGAGCGGGTCTCCGCCTGCTACCTGGGTTATGCCCCCGTGCGGGTGGCGGTGGAGGGGACCACCTACATGATCTATAAAGGCATGAGGCGGGCTCTGGAATCCTGGCTCCACATCATGCTCTCTAACGATAAGCCCCGGTCCTACATCGTAGCCCCGGTGGAGCAGGCCAGCCTCTTCGGCGCCGCGGTAGCGGCCCTGTCGCGGTAGTAAGGGATTTACAGCCGGTCCAGGATGAAGTTGATGATTCCGTTGACAACTTCCTCCCGTATGTCCCGGTCATTGTGAATCTCGTGGCGGTGTCCTGGGTACAGTTTGGTTGCAACCTGCCGGTGTCCCGAGACGGCAAGCCAGTTGGACACCTCATAGACGCCTTCGCCGTAGTTTCCCACCGGGTCCTGATCCCCGGCGATGTTATAGATAGGCAGATCCCGGGGGACCTTTTCCGCCCATTGGGGGCCGGAAATGGACGCCACCAGCATGGCAAGATCGTAGTTCGCCTGATTGGTGGGGACCTTATGGATATTGTTGAAGGGGTCCGCGCCGTGATCGGCAACCACATCGGGATCGGCGGAAATCCAGTCGTTGGGGGTCTGGGGATTTTCGTAGCGGCTGACCCAGCCGGCAAACATTTTTCCCACGTACTGCGGGTCCCGCTCGCTCCCCTTTCCCGCGTCGATGAGGGCCTTGAGTTCACTGGCGGCGGATTCCATGCCTTTCATGGTACCGCAGGTACCGCAGATCACCAGGGCCTTAAGCAGGGCGCCGTAATGGGCGGCAAAACTCCGGGCAATCATGGAGCCCCAGCTATGGCCGAACATGACGAAGGGCAGGGCGGGGTAATCCTTGACCACCAGATCGTGGAGAATCTTTTCATCTTCCGTGGTGGTGATAAAACCCTTGGAGCCGTAATCGCCCCAGGTATCTGAATCCGCGGCGGTCTTTCCATGGCCCACGTGGTCATCGGCGCATACCACCAGGCCCGCCTCATTCAGCTTGAGGATGAGATGAAGATAGCGCCGTGAATGTTCCCCCAGGCCGTGTACCACCTGCACGATACCCCGGGGTTTCCGAATCGGGACATACACCCAAGCTTTAACCGTATCCCTCCCGTTGTAGGACGGAAATTCCACTTCTCGTAATGCCATAAGGCCTCCCTAAAAACTTTCCCGTAAGTTTCAGGTCCTTTCCCGCGGTTTGTCAAGAGAAGTCCGCTATGTTGTGAGGCCGGCGATTTTGACGTGCAGATCCCGCTGGGGAAAGGGAATATGGAGCCCCGCGGCCTCGATCCGATCCTTGAGGTTCCGCATCTGGTCCCAGTAGATACTCCAATACTCATCGCCGGAAGCCCAGGCCCGCAGGACAATCGTGACCGCGCTGTCCCCCAGGGACTGAACCAGAATCTGGGGGGCGGGATCTTTTTGAAACCGGGTCTCCGAGGCGGCAATATCGCCCATGACCCTAAAGGCCGTATCCAGGGAATCCGTATAGGCAATAGACACGGAAAGGTCCATCCGCCGCCGGCCGTTCCGGGAGTAGTTTTTTAGCGGGACTCCCCATACGCTGGAATTGGGGGCGGATATATGGACCCCGTCGGGGGTTTCCAGAATAGTGGTAAAAAGATTGATGTCCCGCACCGTGCCGCTGTAGGAACCAAATTCGATATATTCCCCCCGGCGGTAACTGCCCTGAAACAGAATGATGATCCCCGCGGCGATATTCCCCAGGATATCCTTTAGGGCCAGGCCAATCGCCACCCCCGCGGCCCCCAGGACGGCGATAAGGCTGGCCGTGTTGACCCCAAAGGCGGTAAGGATCATGATCACCACGATAATAAAGATTCCGTAGCGGACCACCAGGGCCAGGACGGAGGTTACCGTTTCGTCGATAGGGGGGGCGCCGGGGACCAGGTTCCGTGCGGAGGCGGCCTTTTTCATAAGCCGCTGGATCAGCCGGTTAAGGATAATCCCCGCCACGATAAGCACCAGGGTAGTAACGAGGTCCCGCCCCAGTTCCAGGATAGTTCCGTTGTGATCCGCCAAATACTTTAAAATTGCCATAGCTTAGACACCGGAAAGGGGATTACAAACGGGGGCCTTCGCAGGCTCCGTCATTCTTCTTCTTCTTCAACCGGGGGCGGCGGCTCCCTGGTGGTGGTATCTATCACCTTGGATTTTCGGTTCATAAAGCCAATCTTGTAACCCAGTGAGATTCCCAGCACGTAATGGTTAAACGAGGAGGAAGCCGGCTCATAACCGGGTTTCCCCACGGTTCTTCCCGTGGGCGCAAAGGTGGTCTCCCCTATGGAATACCTAAAGTTCAGGTCCAGGAAAAACGCCCCCACCGCATCCCCCGTGTTGCCGCCAAAGCCCCTGATGCCGAATTGTACCCCGCCCCCAGCGGCTATGCCGGGCTTAACCAGGATGGGCGAGGTGCTCATTTCAAATTCCACCATGGGATAGGCTTCGATCATAAAATGAATGGCCGGCTTCCAGATAAATTTAGGGGCCTTAATCTGCACCGCGGGGGTAAAGGTATTGCCGAAGGAATCGCCGAACATCATGGCAAAATTTGCCTCCGCGCTCATCCAGTCAAGGAACTGGACTTCCAGCCCCGCTACGAGCCCCGGTACTATCTGCGTATTATCGGTATCCACATCGCGGCCCTTGAAACCGGTGTTATCACTGCCGTTCCAGAGCACCGCCGGCTTAACGACGGTATAGAACGCCAGGGGCAGGTCCGCGGCAAAGGAAAGGTATACCCACTTGTTGCGCCACATGTCCGACAGGAATATCCCCGTGTTTTTGGTGCGGGGAATATTGGCCAGCACCTGGGAGGTAAGGGGCAGTTCTATCTCGTACAGGTCTTCGAATATATTGAACATGGAGGAAATTAACAGCATCTCGCCGCCGCTTTCATTATCGTGGAGGGTTACCTGTAATTCATATAACTTGAGGCCGTACTCATCCCGTTCGGTCTGGGATAACTGGTAGGCGGGCATGCTGGTACCGTCGCTTAATACGTCCATGGCATCGGTAATGGTGATATTGAAATCGTAGTCGGCATCGCTTTCTACCACCACGTAGCTTAGGGCGTTTATCTCCTGGGAAAAGAGATCGACGATCCGGAGGTCGTAGGTTTGGCTTAAATTAGACCTGTTGGAAAAATTTACCTTTAGTGTGGTATCTTCTACCTGCTCCTGAGAAAAGGCGAAGGCGCTTAGGAATAAGAAAAAACAAACTAAGGGTTTTTTCATACCACGTTTACCTCAACTCACCGTTTCCGGTGAGTTGATTTTTACCTCTCTTTAATCCTTAATCCACAGGTCAAACTGGACGCCATAAACCGGGACTTCGGTGGTAACGCCAACCCCATACACAGGGATGTAATGCTGGGGCAGGCCTTCTACCGTTTTTCCAAGGAGGGTGGCCCCAGGAGGAAGTTGATTAGTAAGATTGGAGGGACCGATAACATTAGAACCCCTGTTCATCTGGTAGGGGAACATGAATCCCAACCCCGAGTTAACCCATACCGTGGTTTTGGCATCGGTTGGCGAAAAGGCTATGCCTGTTTTGAAGGGCCATGGCTGTGATCCATCATCGAAGGCGTAGTGGGGATTTGTCTTATTGCCTACTTTGAACGTAATGCCCTGGTTAGCGCCGGGATTTAGCGCCAAGTCAACGTAATTGGCGCCGCTAAACTCGTCTACCAGAAAGTAACCGTATTGTGCAAGCTCCCACGTTTTTTTGGAATACCCACTATTCGGGAAGTTTGTTTCACTACCGTTTTCGTAATGTACTTCATTAATTTGCCAATGGTAGTCTATCCTAAGGTTTTGATTTCTGGGAATAGCGGCCTGGGTTTTAAATTCATCTAAAGTCAACACATTATTACCAGAATAGGTCCAATTACCATCTTTATATATCATCGTATAGAGTACACCATTAAGGGTATACTTTACCCAAACGGCCCTGAATTGGAATTTGCTGCCGGTGAATCCCGCCGGCGGATCCTGATGCTTATATACAAAGACCGGATGATCGCTTTGGTCAATGCCGGCAGTTGTGGTTTTAAATTTTAGTGTTTCCTGGGGGGCGGTAACTAAAGTAATACCCTGCAATATAAAGATGCGGTCATCACCCGTTTGTTGTAAGGTTAAGGAATTAAAGGTAGCCGCTCCCGATACTTTTTGTATTACCGGTGTAGCGTCTGGTTTTTTGGAGAAGGTAAAGGTAAGCGTCGTCGTATCATATTCAACCGCCGAATAGGGATTACCCAGACCGCCGTCGGCGGTTATTTCGTAGGTAATATCAGCGACGGGGGGGTTTATTCCAAAATCAGCATCAGTTACTCTTATATAATTAATGCTGTTACCTTCGTCGTATTCATGGCCCCTCCAGACATTTACATTTTTTGCTTTGGTCACCCCATTTACCAGGGCGGTTACCACGTGGTTTGGATCCGCCTGGTTAAAATTTGATAAGGAGATAGTACTGGATTGGCCTTTGGGAACTTCTATTTTCGTAGTGCCGTAAGGGACATCTTTAATCTCGAATATTACCGGATCGGGGATAGCTGTATCGTTCCTTACCAGGACCATGGCTACCAACTGCTGGTTAATATAGTTCTCGACAGCCACAAACTGGCCGTTATCCAATTTGATGGTGAAACTGCCCTCCGCCAATTGAACGGTAAGGGGCCCGCTGGGGTTGACCACATCCACATTGATGATCGTTGTCAAGCCGCCGCCGGAATCTATCGTGGCGTCACTTATGGTGATATAGGTAACGCCAAAGGCCGCTACGGTGTACGCGGGCAGGGAAGTACCTTCAACGGAAAAATAGTGGTTTCCCGAGCTAAAGCGTTTGGGAACCACCTTCCCGTCGGAATCGGTTTGGGTAACCACATAGGAACTATGCGGTCCTATGGTTGTTTCATAATATTCAGAGGAAGCCGGACTAACCCAGACTTTAGTCTTTTTTTCGGAACTGGTCGTATTTTTGAATATGATTACCGCTTCGGTGGCCGGATTAATGGTTACGGAAATGGCGGGGATCTCATATTCCCCGGAGATCGGATTGATGCAGGAGCCATATAAAAAGGCGGCAAGGACAAACGGTAAAAAGCATGAGATGAGCATAAGGGATTTATATAACCGATTCCCGCAGGCCGTTACATTTTTCATAAGATCCTCCTCGCGAAAGCCCTAAAACCTCACCGGCCTTTACTTACTATGATCGTAACAAAAACTTGCATCGTTCATAAGCCGGACAGGTTTCATCTGAAACCGGCGTCCAACACCGGGCTCTATAGGGTATTGTATCACAGAGCAGTGAAAAAAACAATATTTGGGGAAAGATCCCTCGAAATCTCCGCTAAACAGCCTAATGGAAGTAAAAACCACAAAGGCGCCGAAGGCGCACAACGGGAAGAAAAAGAATGACCTGGTGTACTGTCTTACACAGAAGTAGGAATAACCACGGACGACACAGACAGACACGGACAAAGAAAAAGAGTAGATAATGAAGCAAAATCATCCTAAATATCTTATATTCTTTGGGTTTTCTCGGTTTTCCTGTGTGGTCCGTGATTTGACTTCATTAAGCCAATTATCAACGATACGGTACACTAGCAACATAGGCAAAAGAGCCGGGCGTCCGGCCCGGCTCTTTTGCTTTTACCTCTTAACCATTAAATCTACCTGGTGGCCGTAGACCTTAACATTGGTCGTTACCCCAATGCCGTAATAGGGAATATACGTTTCGGGCATCCCCTCTATGACATGGCCGTCTACCACATTGGTGCCAACATTTACTTGTGTTGGAATTTTGATACCGAAAATTCCAGAATTAATCATGATTGTTTGGACGTTGGTTCCAAAAACCAGGCCGCTTTTGTAAGGCCATGTTGAGGGGCTTGCGTTACCATCATCAAATTGGTAACGGGTACCGGATGAGGGCCTGGATCCCATTCTAAAGGCGCCCTGTTCGGTTAAGGAACCATAGGCGGCGGCGGATGCCTCTGTTAAGAAGGTACCGTACTTATTTTTCGTAACTATCTGTGGAGCAGGATTAGTTACTGCAACCCCATTCTCATAAGTTACAATCTTATATCTAAAAAACCAATCAAGCTGATATTGAACATTTCTGTCAAACGGCCCCACAGGAGGAAGTAAACCGCTATCCACATAGATATATTTAACTGTAGTGACGGTTGGGGGCGTACCTTCCTTGAATACCAGAACAGGATGCTCATCGGGATCTATGCCGGAGGTTGAACAGGTAAAGGTAATGGTTTCGCTAGGACTAACGGTTAATCCGGATACCGTCATGGTGAAAACCCGATCGGGTAGATAGGCCGGATCATTTGTATCGGTTAATTTAGTTAACAGTCCAAGCCCAATATTACTCCCTGATACTTTATTTATCGTGGGCGTACCGGTAGGCGCTGAGTCAAAGGTGAAGGTAAGCTTCGTGGTAGTAAAGGCCGGAACATAGGGATCACCAACACCGCCATTGGCGGTTATGCGGTACGTAATATCAGGGGCGCTAAAATGTTCATCAACCACTTCTACAAAATTACGGTTATTCGCTGAGTCTATAGCATAACCTCTCCAGACATTTACATTTAATGGTTTGCCCTGAACCTGTCTATCCGCAAGCTTTCCATCTATCTTCCTCCTGGCTGTCACGGTATGATTTGCATCGGCCTGATTAAAATTTGACAAGGTGATGGTTTTCTCGACATGTGGCGGAACTTCTATTTGAGCAGTGCCATAAGCAACGCTTTCAATCCCGAATATTACATCATAGCTTGAAGAATTTTTTACCAGGATAGGGGCTATCAATTTTTGGTCAAGGTAATTATTAATAGTCGCATACTGGTCGTTATCCAATTTAACGGTAAAGTTGCCATCCTCCAACTGAACGGTAAAGAGGCCGCCGGGGTTGACCACATCCACCTTAATGATCGTTGTCGGTCCTCCGCCGGAATCTATCTGGGCGTCGCTTATGGTAACATAGGTAACGCCAAAGGCCGCTACGGTGTACACTTGCAGGGGGACCTGGGGAGACGGAGGATTGGCAGGGTCCTCAACTAAAAACCAGAGGTTGCCTGCGGCAAACCGTTTTGGAACGGTTTTCCCGGCGGAATCGGTTTCGGTAACCACATAGGAACTATTTGCCCCTATGGTTGATTCATAAGCTGCAGCGGGAGCAGCCGGATTACTCCATACTTTTGTACTCTTTGGTGAAGCAGTTTCATTCTTGAATACGAGAACCCCTTCCGTTTCCGGATTAATGGTTATGGAAAGGGCGGGAAGTTCATATTCCCCGGAAATGGGGTTGATACAGGCGCCGAATAACAAGACGCCAAGTACGGCCGCCAAACATGAGATGAGCATAAAGGATTTGCTGATCCTGTTCCCGCTGGTTATTAAATTTTTCATACTATCCTCCTTGCGAAGACCTAAGTCCCGGCAGCCCTGCCGCAGACTTTACTATGATCGCAAAAAACACTTGCATGGTTCACAATCCGACCGGTTTCACCTGAAAACGGCGCCCAATACCGGGTCTCTATGGCGTATTGTATCGCAGGGAAGTGAAAAAAACAATATTGGGGGGAAGATAGTTGTAAAAAGCCGGGGAAGGGAGGGATTCTCCTGGCATGTGCGGCGGCGGAACGGAGCCGGGAGCGGGGAGCTATGACCCGCGGGGACCTGGCCAACGTACTTGATCTAACCGAAATCTTGCATGAGGAGCTGTACAAGCCCTATACTGAGTTTGAGGAGGAGGAAAACATGTGGGAACACATCAAGCTGAAGGACTATGACGGGGCCTACCG
>JAISQJ010000010.1 GCA_031274285.1 Treponema sp.
AAGGCGCTTATTGCTATTCATACACAGCAGGCACAGACTGTCAGTCCAGTGCCCGCTGTTCAGGTATCGTAGGGTTAGATTTTTATAGTGAGGCAACGGGACGCTAGGGTTAGAATTTACGATGAGGCATTACGGCCCGGCGGGGGGCCGTCCGCTGCGGGCTAAATGCCATCGGGGGTTTCAAAAAACAGGGGCAGGGGCAGTAGGCCGCGCAGGAAGGGATTCTCCTGCGCCGGAGGGGCGGAAAGGGGGGCCAGGGCCGAAAAGAAAAGCCTGACGGCCTGAAGGGGATTGAGGACGAGGTCCGCTCCCCCCGCCGCCGGGCTTACCAGGGCCTTGCCCTGCCGGACGGCGATACGGATAGGGGAGTCCCCGATCCGCAGGTCCAGGCCCCCGTCGGGGAGGGTTTGGTCTGCGGCTTTAAGATTCAACAGGGCCGAGAGGACGGGGGGAAAATCGAATACGGCAAAGCTGTAGGCGGAGCTAAGACGGCAGCCTTCCGCAAAGGCGGAGAAAACTTCCAGCTTGGCGCTTTCGTGGGGCTGGACGCAGACTTCTACCCGGCCGCGATCCGAGGTTTTACCCTGGTAATCCAGAAAAGAACCGATGGCCTGCGCCATGCGGCCGGGCTCTTTAAGGTTTATCTCCTGTATGATGTCGCCGCTGTCGTTGTAGACAAGGTAGCCGGCAAAGCCTTTTTCATCCAGCAGGGCGAATGTCCGGTTTTTCCAGGATGAAAGGATGTCGAAGAGTTTCTCCCGGTCCCGCTCGAAGCGGGCGGCCTTGGATTGGTGCAGCCGGTAGATTTCCTCCAGTTCCCCGTCCCCCGCCTTAAGCTGCCGGAGCTTAAGGGCCGGGGAATCGATTTTTCCCAGGCTGTGGCGGATATTGGACCGGCGGCATTCAAACACAATCTGTATCCCCGCGGGGGTAAATCCAAAGTATTCGTAACGCTGCCGCAGGCCGCCCAGACAGGCGAACACAAGCCCGTCCCGCCGCATATCCGCCAGGGCCATGTCCATAAGGGCCCGCATGTAACCCCGGGACCGGGCATAGGGATGGACCGAAACCATGCCGATCCCCCGGCCGGGCAGGGTCTCGCCAAGGATATTGAGCTTGAGGGGATAGGCCCCCACCAGGGCGCGAATTTTGCCCTCCTCCTTGGCCAGGTAGTGGATACCCTCCATGAAGTATTCCCGCTTGTAAAGCTTGGGAAGCAGGCTGGGAAAATCCGTGGAACTGTGGGCATGGCTGAACACATAGTTACCGAAGTCTATGACTTCATCGTAATCCCCGGATTCCGCGATAGTGTAGCGTGTTTCCATCGTTTACTTCCCTGTCTCCGTAATTCCCGCTTCCCGGACTGTTTCCATGGCCAGAAGTTCCAAAAAGCCCGGATAAGTGACGGCCGCACATTCGGCGCCGTCGATCTCAATGGGGCCGCAGGCCCCCAGGGCCGCGGCGGCAAAGGCCATGGCGATGCGGTGGTCCCCATGGCTGTTGATCCTCCCGCCCCGGGGGGGAGTTCCCGTGCCGTGGATGATAAGCCCATCGGGGCGCTCGGTAACCCTGGTCCCCAGCTTCTCAAGTTCCGCGGCCATGACGGCGATACGGTCCGTCTCTTTTATCCGGGCATGGGCGGCGTTGACCAGGGCGGTGTTTCCCTTGGCGAAGGCCGCGGCCGCCGCACAGGCGGGGAGCATATCGGGGGCGGCGTTAAGGTCGAATTCGCCCCCCCTAAGGGGCCCCCCCTCGATCCTCAGCACGGTACTGCGGGCTAAGGCGCCGCCGCCAGGGGATACAGCGGTATCGCCGCCGGAAGGGCCGCCGGGCCGGGCTTCCGTCCAGCTAACATGGCAGCCCATCTTTTTGAGCACCTCGAAGAAGGCCTGGTCCCCCTGGATATCGCCCGGGTCCAGGCCAAACAGTTCCACCGGACCCCCGGAAACGGCGGCGGCCAGGGCGGGGAAGGCGGCGGAGGAAAAGTCCGCGGGCACGGGGCCCGACAGGGGCTTATAGACGGCCCCGCCGCTGATACGGAACCAGGAAAGGTCCTCCCCCCTTTCGCAGGGAATCCCCTGAGCGTCGATGTAGGCCAGGGTCATCGCTATGTAGGGCCTTTCATTGAGCAGGGGGACTTCTAGTTCTGTGAGGGTTCCTGCCGGGGCCAGGGGGGCGGCAAGGAGCAGGGCCGAAAGGTACTGGCTGGTGGGGCACTCAATGGAAACCCGGCCCCCCTTCCAGGGGCCCCGGATGGTGATGGGCGCACAGCCTTCGTGCGACTCGCTCTGTACCCCAAGCCCCCCCAGGGCCGCAAGCAGGGGGGCCGCGCTGCGGCGCCGGATTTGGGCGTCCCCGTCAAAATGTACCGGAACCGGGAAAAGGGCTGCGGCGGCCAGGGCAAGGAACAGGGTAGTGCCGGAATTCCCCACCTCGATATTGATGGCCTCCAGCGGCTCCGCAGGGGCCCCTCCCCTCCCCTGCAGGGTCCAGCGGATCAGCTTGGTCCCGGCCGCGTCCACCGGATTAGGAGAGGAGGGATCCGGGGCCCGGTGTTCCCGGACCAGAGCCCCCAGGGCCCGGCAGGCGGCGAGACAGGAGCGGGTATCCAGGGAATCCAGGGGTCCCTGTAGCTCCGAAACCCCATCAGCCAGGGCGGCGATAAGGAGCCGCCTGATGGTGTGGGACTTGGAAGCGGGGATACGGACGGCGCCGGAAAAGCGGTGGGGCTTGACGAGGGCGATCATGAGGGAAGCCTAGCAGATGAAGCCAAGGGCTACAACGGCATCAAAACAGAATCACAAACAGAACGCTGGTAATGATACCCATAAGGCCAAGGGCGATGCCGCTCATGGCGCCCTGGGTTTCGCCCAGTTCCAGGGCCACGGAGGTACAGATGGCGTGGCCCGATACGCCCATGGCGACTCCCACGGCCACGGGATCCTTGAGTTTCAATATCTTGATGAGGTAGGGGGAAATAAAGGCGCTAAATACTCCGGTGATGATCACCGCAGACACGGTGATTCCGGCCAGTCCCCCATGGGCCTGGGAAAGATCAATGGCGATGGCGGTGGTGACGGACTTGGGCAGGAGGGAGAGGATAGCCTGATCGTCGATACCGAACAAACGGCCCAGGGCCCAGACGCTGAAGATGGAGGAGGCCGAACCCGCGGCGCAGCCGGCGGCCACGGGGATAAGGTTGGCCTTAAGGTTTTCCCGCTGGTTGTAGATTCGCAGCCCCAGGATAGCGGTGGCGGGGACGATAAACAGGGAGATGGCGCCGCCGCCCAACAGGTACTGTTCCGCAGTAAGGGGGCTGAAAAGGATCACCAGGATGATAATGATGTTGGCGATGACCAGGGGGTTTATCAGGGGGTGGGGGAAATATTTACGGATTAATACCCCGATAAGGTAGGCCCCGATGCTGACCAGGATTCCCATGGCCGGGAGTTGAAGGATATGTTCCATACTTTTTACACCCCTGCCCTGTGCCCGGCGGCCGGTTGTTCGGGGGGCTTTGGGGAAAGGAGAGTCCTCCCGGCCATTATTCTTAGCAGACGGACGGTGGCGTAGGAAACGGCAAAGGTGATAAGGGCGGAGATGACGCAGATGACGACAACCTGGATCAGTATGGGGGAAATGGCCTGGTAATTCTGCAGCACCGACACCGCCAGGGGAAGGAAAAAAAAGGCCATGTTGGCGCTGATAAAATCCGCAGTCCTGCCCAAGTGCCGGGGCTGCATGAGGCGGAGGGACAGGGCGGCGTAAACCAACACGATCCCCAGGACTCCGGCGGGCAGATGAACGGGAAGAAAGTAGGAGCCCAGTTCACCGGCAAAACCAAAGGCGATGATAAGGCCTAATTGCCGAATAATTTCCATGACACTCCATGGCCGTAGACCGGGGCTATTTTTTTATAGAGGGCCCAATTGGCCGGTTTTCCGGTCACCGTTTTTCCGGCTCCTTCCATTGCTCCCAGGACTGACGGATTGCGGCCGCCGCCTCATCGGGACTTATGGGGGATGCGGGGCTGAACAGCGATTCTAATTCCCGGCGAAAGACCGCTTCCAAAACCCCGGCATCCTGGGGGCCAAAGTGATCGGGAATCGTGTCAGACGCTTCGTACATGTCCCAGGCCTTGTCCAGCAGGGGGTCCACGGAAATATAGGGCTCATAACTGCCGGCCCCCGGCACCAGGGCCAGGGCCTGGGCAAGCAGGGAGCTGTGGTCCCGCATATAGCGGAGCAGTTCCCAGGCTTCACCGGGGTGGGGGCTGCCGGCGGCAATACCGGCGTACCAGGTGGACAGGTTGAGGATGGGCTTGCCGGAGTAATCATCCCCATGGGGGATAAGGGTGATCCCCACGGCCCCCGCGCCCATCTTTTCCCGGATGCCCCGAAGCTCCCGGAGTGACACGATCATCATGGCGATATTTCCCCGGATAAACTCCCCGATCCGGTCGGCCCCCGCGGCGGTAAAGCTTCCCGGCGCCATAAGCCCTTCCTGGTTAAGCTGGGAAAAAAATTCCAGCGCCGCCGGCAAGCCGGAGCCGCCTATATCCGGCCTGCCGTCCCTGATCAGGGGAAGGCCGGAGGCGCGGACCCAGGAGAAAACATCCCGTGACATACCGGCGGCATCCAGGGGGTTAAGGCCAAGGGAGATGGCGTAGGGTCCGCCCGGCCCGGCTTTGAGGGTTCGGGCATACTGAAGGAACTCGCTCCGGGTCCGGGGGGGCCGATCCAGCCCTGCCCCTTCGAGGAGGGAGATGTTATAGATAAGCACATCCATGGACGAGACCAGGGGCAGGGCCCATTGCTCCTCCGCCGATGCGGGGCGGTGATAATTATCCAGGGGAAGGAAGACCCCCGCGCCGATCTCCCCCGCCAGGCGGTGCCCTTCGGTGATAAGGATGTCCGCCGCTTCCCCTTCGGCGGCGATGCTAATATTGGGATCCGGCGATTCCCCGGAGTACCCGGTCAGCAGGAATCCTACATCTTCCGGCCCTATGCCGCTCCCCTCCATGACCCCGACAACGAGGCGCAGCGGCTCCGGGGGCTTGGGGATCTTTGGTTCCCGCTCCGGCCTTAGCCTAAAGACCAGGGCAATTCCCAGGGCCCCCAGGGCCATGATAAGCAGCAGACGGTCCGCCGGTCTTACGCTGTTACGCCGCGGCATGACAGGCCTCCCGGCAAAAACTTGGTTTTGACTTATGTTCGGTTTTACGGTACATCATTGTTATGACAGGTTTCCTGAGGCATATTTTTTTCCGGCTTCTTGACTGCGTTCCCTTTCTCCGCCGGGAAACGGCTGAGACCTCGGAAGCATTTTGGGAGGCCGATTTTTCCGGACCGGACAAGGCCTACTTTGACATTAAATCAGAAAACGCCTACGATGCCTATCTGCAAAAGGGAGAGGGCCGGAGTGCTTTGGGCATCGGCCTGAAAAAAACCAACTGCCTTGCCTGGGTAGAGGGTTTGCACCACTACCGGGACCTGCTTATCACCGCCCGGCTGCGGCTGGAAACCAGGGGCGGCTATGGAGCGGCGGGGATCATGTTCCGCCTGCTTGAAGGGCCCTCCGGCAAGGGGACCTACTACCTGGTCCTTCTTTCCAGTAAGGCTTACTTTCGGCTGGATGCGGTGCTGAACAACACGCCCCTGGCCCTGATCGGCTGGACCGAATTTGCCCTCCCCCGCGCGGCCTCACCGGACATCGAACTTACGGTTATTGCCTACGGCGCCCATATCACCCTGCTTATCAACGGCATCTGGGCGGGGGAGATAAGCGATTCTTCCATTGATGCTGGGTCCCTGGGTTTTGCCCTGGCCTCCTACGAAGCCCCCCCGGCGTTCGGGGGAACGTATGCCGCGGAAGCTTTCCTGGAATACCTTTCGGTGGATACCCGGATAAGCGAAGTGGAGAAGGCCTGGAGAACCTGGGATGAGGGAAAGGCCGTCCCCGCCGAAAACCGCCTGCATCTGGCCGAAACTTTTACCGCCATGGGCAAGTACGCGGCGGGCCTGGCTCAGTTGAAGAAGCTCTGGCAGGGGCGGAATCAGAGGCGGGAGGGGCGGGAACTGCTCCTGGCGGCCCGGCTTGCCTTTGCCCTGGAACTTTACGATGAGGCGGAGGGCTACGTTGACGCGTGCCTGGCCGGGGAGGGGGCCGAAGCGAACGAAAGCCTGGTCCAGGCACAAACCGAAAAGGCGAAGATCCTCTATGCAGGCAAACGCCTTGAAGAACTGCGGGACTTTGCGGAAAAGGCCCTGGTCTTCGGCGATGCCGCCCTGGCGGCCCTCCTGGGCCACGCCTATTGGGAGCTTGGCGATTTTGAGAAGGCCGCGCCGGCCTATGGCCGGGCCTTTGAGCTTGACGGGGAAAACGGCCTCCATGCGGCCAATGCCGCCAATGTGTACGAGGCCCTGGGTCGGAAAACGGAAGCCCTGGACTACTACCTGGCCGCGGGGCGGGCCTATCTGCGGGCGGAAAATTACCCGGACCTGGGGACTCTGATACCTAAACTCCTGGCCCTGGGGCCGGAGCGCTGGGAGGCCCACGCCCTGGCGGGAAAATGGGCCTTTGGCATTGAGGACTGGCAGGGCGCGGGCCGGGAATTCAAAAGCGCCGAAAAATACCGGAAAAAGGCGGAAAGGGAAGGACCGGCCAAGGACCCGGCCTTGAGTTTCCTTAGGGGGCTGCTCCTGATTCGGGAGGGCCGGCGGCGGGAGGCCCTGCCCCTGCTGCAAGAGGCGGCGGATCTGGCCCCGGACTACGGACTTTTCCGCTTCCGGCTGGCGGAGACCCGCTACCTCCTTAAAAATGATCCCCGGGACAAACTGGTGTGGGTCGATTTGGAAAAGGCCCTGGCCCTGCTCGATCCCGGCCGGGAGGACCGGCCAAACTCCCCCGGCGAAGCGGGGACCCCCGGCGGACCCGGCGAAACCGGACAGGCCCGCGAAGCTGGACAGGCCGGCGAAGACAGGCTGACCTGGGGCTGGGCAAACAACCTGGCGGCCCAGCTTAGCCTTGCCGGGGGGGACCTGGACCGGGCCGCCGCTTACCTGGACCGGGCCGCCGCAGCCCTGGGGGAAACCGCGCCGGTGCTGGTGAACCGGGGAGTCTACCACTACCTGCGGGGTTCCCTGGACGAAGCCCTTGCCATCCTGGAGGCGGACAGTTCAACGGACAGCGAGGGGCTGTTGGCAAACTGCGCGGGGAACCTTCTGACCCGTGCGGGGCAGTTTGAAAAGGCGGACGCTTATTACCAAAAGGCCCTGGCCATAAGGGCGGATAACACGGAATTCCTGCTTAACAGGGCTTCCTGCCTTATCGAGATGGGCGCTTACGGTGAGGCGGACACCCTGCTTGCCAGGGCCCACCGCATTGCCCCTTCCCCTGGGGTGCTGGAGCTTATCGCGTATGTGGCGGTAAAAAAGGGTGAATACCCACGGGCCGAATCCGCCTGCCGGGCGGCGCTGGAAATGGACGGCGGCCACGCCCCCTCCCTCCACTCCCTGGGCTGGATCTACCGTTCCACCGGCCGCTGGGAGGAGGCGCAGGAAACCCTGGCCCGGCTGGACAAGCTTGAACTATCCGGGGAAGATGCGGAACGCCGGGAGGAACTGCGGCAGGGGATTCTTGAAGGGACCACCCGGCTTATCCCCTGCGCAACATGCGGCAGGACCTGGCGGGTGCCCCTGGACCCGCCCCCGGCGCCCGCCCTGCGGCTGAGGGCCCGGCCCCCGGACGAACTCCCCGCCGGGACCTGCCCTTCCTGCGGGGCCAGTTACTGTATCGGCTGTGCCAAGGAGCGGGTGGATGCCCAGGGCCGCTTTATCTGCCCCGCCTGCGGAGTATCCCTTAAGCTTATCAACGAGGGCTTAAGAAAGATCGTGGCCGCCTGGGCCGAGGGCCGCGCCTAATCTATTTCGCCCTTCAAATAGCTAAACGCCTTCTCCGTACCCCAGCCTATCGGGTATTCCGCCTTATAGGAATTGCCAAAGGCGTTAAAATTTTCTGCCTGGGAATTTCCGCTGGTATACACATAGCCCGGCTTGAGATAATAGCGTGAAATTGAGGTACCCCGGTCATTAAAAAAAACAAGAAATACGATGGAGGCCGAATTGGCGTCCCGTAAAACATTTTCCAATGGCCTGTCTATTTTCGCCAGGTCTACAGATGAGGCGCGCATAAAACAGCCCAGGGCAACGGGCTTGTCCCTTGATACGACGGGTCCCCGCAGCCTTGCGGCTAAACCTTTCGCCGGAGGCTTGTTTACCGTCTGCGCGAATTTCGCAGTTGCGGTATTAACAAACTCATAGGCTTCGTCGAGCGTGGCGAAGGTTCGATTAAAGGAGCGGGAGGGAAAATAATAACTGAAGTCATGTTCCGCCGCCAGATCGGCATAGTGTTTATCGCGGCTCATTGAGGCGCACCCGGTCAATCCGATTATCAAAACAATTCCCACCATGGCTTTCATACAATGCTCCTTACTATAATTTTGAATGGGGTAAACTACCCCAAAAAATTCAGGCGCAGATCAATAGCCATCGGACATGGCCCGGTTGAGGTCCCGCTGGTAGAGCTCCTGGTAGACAAAACTGCGGTTCTTGAGCTTTTCCTTCAGGGGCCGGGAAAAGGGCATGAAGCGCCAGAAGATACCCCGGACTTCCTTGTCCAGTTTCTGGGTTCCCTCGCTTTCCCTGGTCATCCACTGGATGTAATCCTGGACAAAGTAGTCTTTGATGTTAC
This sequence comes from Treponema sp., assembly GCA_031274285.1. GTDB lineage: Bacteria > Spirochaetota > Spirochaetia > Treponematales > Breznakiellaceae > JAISFT01. The sequence goes on from JAISQJ010000010.1 coordinate 8,752, forward strand.
CTTTAAGCTTCATCTTTTGAAACCACTGGTAGTAGTTGCCGGTAAGGCCCTCTTCCATCCAGTAGTAGGAGGCCTTTTCCTTGGCTACCTGCCAGCGCAGGTCCCCAACGGCGGAGAGGAGGGCGATATTGAGGTTCTTGGGATACATGGGGATAGCAATGCGGCCCCGGCTGGTGGCCCGGTTGTGCCGGGAGAAGGGCTCCCAGCAGAAACCGGTATCCCCATAGGTAGGCAGGAGGACCACAAAGGGCACGATACGGTTGCTCTTATTCCGGTAGACCCGGTAGAAGCACTCGGGGTCAATGCTTTCAATGGCCGCCAGGGTGGAAATGACATTTTCCCGAAAGCCGGTATCATTGGGGCCGTTGTGGAAGTATTCGCTGGTAAGGACGGGAAAGTGGTTGCCCTGGCGGCCCACGGTCATCTTTACCATCTGGCGGACGGTCTCGAATTCGGTACTTAGGGCCCCGGTATCCACCGCATTGGCGCCCCCCTCCTCCGCTATCTTGCCCTGGATGGTTTTGACATCTTCCTCCGCCTGGTGAAAGTCACGCAGGAAAATATCCAATTCCCGGTCGGTCCTGATAAGGTTCTTGAGGATTTCCTGCACTTCCACAAAGGCCCTCTTCTGGCCTTCGCTGTAGGGGGCGCTGACCGCAAGACGGCCGTCCAGGGGGTGACGCTCGACGATCACCGTCACCCGGTCCCGCAAAAGCTGCTCCAGGTTATGCCGTTCGCCATCTTTGGCCCTGAGCAGGCCCAGACTGCCCTCCTGCTTGCCCTGGGCCTTTTCCAGGAGCTGCATAAACCGGGCGCTGGTGTTACTCCGGGAGACCTGGACCTCGTCGGTGGTGGAGGGCTGGATACTGCCGGTCCCCACGTTCTTGAGCCATTCGTCCAGGTAGTACACGGGCTGTCCCAGTTCATCTTCCACGATCAGTTTGGAAAATAAGGAGCGGGTCTCCTCGTCAAGGAAAACGGGATGGAGGATGCCGAAGCGGAGGAGGAACCGCTTGGCGGGAGGGAGTTTTCCCGCGGATTTTTTCGCCACGATGCCCAAAAACTCCCAAAAGGCGGTGATAAACTGCTGGCGGAACACGCTGCGGTCCTTGGGATCCTTACAGTTCAGGTACTTTTGCAGTACCCCGTGGACCCGGGTGGCGCTGTCCCCCTCCCCGGAAAGGGCAATCTTGTAGTAATTGGGGTCGGAAAAGTAACTATGGGGGGAATCTTCGAATCTTTTGGTTATTTCCGGGAAGCGGCCCCCAATATCGCCGGCCACGACTTCCGAGGTTTCCCGGCCTTCCGCCGGCCCGGCGTCCAGCACTTCCTCCAGGTCTCCGCCGCCCTCGCCAAAGATGCTGGAAAAGTCCGGCGCCCCGTTCTTACTCCCCGTGGTCTTTAGCAATGCGGCCAATTCAGGGTCCATTCCATCCTGAAACGCAGTATCGGCCATGTTATTCCCCTTTGATGAATCCTAAGAACTTTACCGGGCGCTGTCAACAAAAGCCCCAAGTGCAGGGATCCGGTACACGGCCCGGCCCCCGTCGAGGAGGAAAATTATTCCACCTTGAACTTGGATACCGCTTCCGCCAGGGTTTCAACAAGCTCCCGGTTTTGGACCGATATGGCGTTTACCCGGTTGACCGCCTCGTTGACCTGATCCGCGCCGGAGGCCATTTCACTCATCCCATTGGTGATCTCCTGGGTTACACGTTCCAGGTTCTTGCTTTCCTGAATAACCTGTCGGCTCCCTTCGCTCATCTCCTGGGAGCCCTGCTTTACGTTTTGGGTAACCCCGTTGAGCCGGGCGATGGCCTCCAGAATCTGCTTGCTCCCCTCCCCCTGCTCCTCCATGGCGGATCTGATATTCGTCTCCTGCTCCGACACGGTACGAACCAAATCGTCTATGGCCTGGAACTGATCCAATACCGTATTGGCCGACTTGGTGATCTTGTCGATGGAAGCCTTGATCTTTTTGAGAACCTCCCCGATGGTCTTGGATTGACCCCCGGCATTTTCCGCCAGTTTGCGAATCTCGTCCGCCACCACCGCGAAGCCCTTCCCCGCGTCCCCGGCGTGGGCCGCCTCTATAGCGGCATTCATGGCCAGCAGGTTGGTCTGGGCCGCGATGGACAGGATGACCGCATTGATCTGCATGAGGCCTTCGGACTCCCGGGCAATCTCCTGAATGTCGGTGGATACGGTCTGAAGGCCCGTGCGGCCCAGCTCCGAGGCGGCGGTAAGGTCATTCACATTTTCACCGTTCCTGACCAGGGTCTGGGTTACGGTCTGAATATTGGCCAGCATCTCCTCGATGGCGCTGGAAGACTGGGATACGCTTTCCGCCTGGCTTTCTACCTGGCTGGTCAGCTTGTCAATGTTCTGGGACAACTGCTCCATGGTGGCGGATGTTTCGGTAACACTGGCGCTCTGATTGATGGCCTGGTTTTTGATCCCCTGGATATTGCCGGTGATCTGGTGCATCGCCGAAGCGGTAACCGTCATGTTGCCCATCAGGTCGCTTCCGATATCGTAGAGTTTGAGGCTCTGCTCCTTTATGGTGATCACCAGGCCCTTGATCTGGTCCAGGGCCCAGTTGAAGTAGTTGGCCATGATACCAATCTCGTCCATCTGGCGGACTCTGATCCGGGTGGTTAGGTCCCCTTCCCCTTCGGAAATTTCCTTGAGGATGGCGGCGACCTTGGCGAGCCGGGGGAAGATCATCCGCATAAAAAACAGCATCGACAGGAGGCCGGCGCCGACGAGTACCAGGTCCAGGATGATCTGCCGGATAATCTCCCGCCGCAGTCCTTCAAAGAGCTGGCGGGCTCCAAAATCGCAGCCGATGATCCCCACCATGTTCCCCTGGGAATTGAAGATGGGGGCATAAATCGATACCAGCCAGCCCCACTCCCCCTGAAACATAAGGCTGCTGGCCTGGATCTGTTTGGTTTGCCAGGTTTTGGCGAAGGCCGAATCGTATTCGCTGGTATCGTCTTCCGAACCCAGGGGAGAAAATTCCTCCTCGTCATCCGGGGGGGCGCTGCCGTCTATGATAAAGTTGTATATTGAGCCCCTGGCCGGAGCCATGGTGTAAAGGTAGATGGCGGCGGTGTTTTGTTTTAATTCCAGGAGCCGCAGCCGGGTTTCCTCGTAGAAAGGATCTTCCCCATCCAGGCTCTTAACCAGGCGCTCAAAGCTATCGCCGTCAACCATTTCCTGGGCCTGCTTTACGATGACTATCCCCTGTTCCGCAAAGATCGCGGTGGTGATGTTTATGGTCTCCGTAAAGTTTAACGCGGTGGTTAGGGCCAGCAGGATGATCACAAAGAGGATAAAAAAGAGAAGAAAGCGCATCTTTAGGGATCGCCAGGCGGACAGCTTCTGACCGGCCCTTGAATCCTGCGCCGCCGGGGCGTCCCTGTTCTCTAAGCCGGCCTGAAGGCCTTGGGAACTTTTATTTTTCATGGCCCCTATTCTACCCCAATTGGGGAATCTGTTTCCACTGGGGGATTCCGGTATATGGGGGTGGGGCTCTGGGCCGGGGACCTGGCGGTGGTGGAGCGGGCCCGGGCCCGCATCGCGGGGCGGGAGGGCTTCCTCTTTGGCTGCGCCGGCTTTGATTACCCCTACGAGAAGGATCCCGACCTTAAAGGATGTCCATTGACAACACGACATCTGTATAGTATATTCTCTTCATCGGAGGCTAGGTATGGCGGAACAGCATTTACACGAATCAACGGAGGCCTTGACTTTTCAAGATGTCTGGACCATGTTCCAGGAAACCGACCGGAAATTCAAGGAAATGACCCAGGAATCTGATCGGAAATTTAGGGAAGCGTCCCGGGAAACGGAGCGGGCATTAAAAGAGGCATCGCGCATTGTGGGCGATCTGGGAAACAAACTGGGAATCGTGGTCGAACACCTGGTACTGGCCAATATCAAAGAAAAATTTAATGCCCTGGGCTATGAATTTACCAAAACGGGGCCCAACGTACTCATCGACGACAAGAAAAAACAGATTATCACCCAAATTGA
>JAISQJ010000017.1 GCA_031274285.1 Treponema sp.
CAACCCCGCCGCAGAGCGGTCGGGGTATGGTTGTTTTGGTAAGGTATTTGACTCAGGGTACATACCCTTAGTACCGCCGCAAGCGGCCGGGGTATGTACCCTTCGCAAACAATCAAATACTTCGTAATACCGGCGGCATAACTATTTCAACAACATTGGTCCGTCATTACCGTGATGATGGTCCCGGCCGGGTTTTAATTCCGCTTGCCAGCCCTGAAATGTCCATTGACTATTTCTTCTGTTATCTTTCCGGAAACAAAATGCGTTTAAGCCCATTTTTAATATGGGCGGAACAATGCATACAAAATTTTAGAGGCCATTGTACTTAACTCCATGTTTCCGCATTACAGAGGAAAGGCCGCCGCAAGGCGGGTTTACGGAGCCGCGCAAGGGATAGGAGCGGAATTTGACCGCGGAACGCAGGTGGAGCGGGCAAATTGGAGCGGAAAGCCCGGTTTTTTCGGGCTTGCCCGAAAAAATGCGCCCAAACCAAGAATGGCAAAACAGGAGGCGCTTACCCCTTTTCCATGACACCGCTTGCGAGGTACACTGGATCCATGTTGGATTATCGATTCATCGTTGAAAATCTTCCTGCGGTCAAGGCGAATATCGCCGGCCGCTACATGAAGGCCGATGCGGACGCGGTGGTCCGGCTTTACAACCGCCGTACCGAGCTTGCCACCCGGCTTCAGGGTCTGCAGCAGAAGCGGAATGCTAACGCCGCATCCATGAAGGGGAAGCTTGAGGCGGAAGTCCGGTCTGCGCTGATCGAGGAGGGGAAGAAGCTCAAGGAGGAGATTGCTTCGGCGGAGGGGGAACTGGCGGAAACCGAGGGGAAACTGGAGGCCGAAGCCCGGAGGATCCCCAACATGGCCCACCCCGATGCGCCGGCGGGGAAGGAAGACAAGGATAATCTGGAAGTTAAGCGGGTAGGGGCCCCCGGGGTCTTTGACTTTGAACCGGCCGATCATGTCAAGTTGGGGCAGGACCTGGACATCATCGATTTTGATTCCGGAACCAAGGTGGCGGGGACCAAGTTTTACTACCTGAAAAACGAAGGGGTGTTTCTGGAACTTGCCCTGGTCCGTTACGCCCTGGACATCCTGACAAAAAAAGGTTTTACCCCCTTTATCACCCCCGATGTGGCCAGGGAGGAAATTCTTGAGGGCATAGGCTTTAACCCCCGGGGGGCGGAGTCCAATGTCTACACCCTGGAAGGGGAGGACGCGTGTCTGGTGGGGACCGCGGAGATTACCCTGGGGGGGTATTATTCGGATACCATCCTGGCCAGGGAGCAACTTCCCCTGCGGATGGCCGGTCTCTCCCACTGTTTCCGCCGGGAAGCGGGGGCCGCGGGCCAGTTCTCCAAGGGCCTTTACCGGGTGCACCAGTTTACCAAGGTGGAGATGTTTGTGTATTGCCTGCCCGAAGACTCAAGCGCCCGCCATGAGGAACTGCGCTCCATAGAGGAGGAGATCTTCGCCGGCCTGGAGATCCCGTTCCGGGTGGTGGATACCTGCACCGGGGACCTGGGGGCCCCGGCCTACCGCAAGTGGGACCTGGAAGCCTGGATGCCGGGCCGGGCAAATCCCCCGTCCCCCGGCGGCGGCGAGTGGGGAGAGGTGACCAGCACCTCCAACTGTACCGATTATCAGGCCCGCCGCCTCAACATCCGTTACAAGGACAGCGACGGCAGGAACAAATTTGTCCACATGCTCAACGGCACCGCCATTGCCGTTTCCCGTGGGATCATCGCCATATTGGAGAATTTCCAGCAGGCCGACGGCAGCGTTAGAATCCCCAAGGCCCTGGTTCCCTACTGCGGGTTTGATAGTATCAAAAAAAAGGCTTAAGTCCATAGGTCAATGCGGGAACCGAAAGATGAAAAGAACCGTGGTATGGTGCGCCGCCCTGTGGGCGTTTATTGTTTTTTGCGCGGGAGGGTCATCCTGCCGGACCATGGAAGGGGTGTTCCGGGAGCCCTCGGTTTCCCTGCATTCGGTGGAGCTGGCGGGCATAAGCCTTAAGGGTGTGGATCTGGTCTGCAGGGTGAACGTGGAGAATCCCAACCCCGTTACCATTCCCTTCCCTGAAATCGGCTGGGAACTCTTTATAAATACCGGCTCTTTTCTTTCCGGCATGGTAAAAAACGGGGAGCCGGTCAGGGCCCGGGGCGTCACGGTGCTGAATGTTCCGGTAAGCCTTAGCTACACGGAATTTTTGGATACCTTTAAGTCCTTCAGGGGCCGGAAAGATGCGGACTACCACCTGGCCCTGGAGACCAGATTCCTGCTTCCCGTGCTGGGGGCATGGGTCCGGCATTTTGATTACCAGGGGAAATTCCCCCTGGTGCAGATGATCTCGTTCCGCAATCCCTCCTTTAGGGTTGAAAAGCTGGATTTTGGCGGCGCCGATATACACTGTTCCGTGGATATCGATAACCCCAATCCCTTCCCCATCCCCTTTCCCGGCATGGAATACCATTACGCGGTGCGGAACAACGGCTTTGTGACCGGTACGGTAGAAGCTGCCGGCCCCCTGGCCGCGGCGGCCCTGAATCCGGTGAATATCCGGCTGCGGGTGGTGTATTCGGACCTGTACCGGAGTTTCCCGTCCCTTGAAACCGTAGGGGAAGCGGCCTCCCTGCTTTCCCTCAGTTCCCTTATCGTGCTGCCCGGATTTGGGGAAGCAAGACTCTCCCTGGACATTCCCGGCAGCCTTCCCCTCCTTAAGGTTCCCGTTTTAAGCTTTCGGGGGATCAGCGTAAAAAACATCAGCCTTTCAAAGATCGATCTTGAATTCGGCTGGGATGTGGAGAACGGCAACGGCTTTGTCTTTGAGGTGGAAAATCTGGAATACCAGCTCCTGGTGAACAACGATACCTGGGCCCAAGGCAGGGCGGCTGAAAAAATGGGCCTTGCCCCCGGCCGGACCGCAGCCATCCCCGTCACCGTTTCCATCAGTTCCCCGGCTCTGGTCAAGGACTTAACCGACATCATTACCCGCGGCATGGATGTGGCCTATGATCTGAAGGGCAGCGTGACCTTCAACTCAAATCTGGGGGCCTTTGCCGGCCAGGGCCTCCCCTTCAGCTTTACCGGACGTACCAGGCTGCGGCGCTGATACCCCGGCGGTTTTGCCCTTGACTCTTTCCTCCCTTCTCCCCACAATCGCCTTATTATGAGGTATACCTTCACGGGCGGCCGGTATTTTTATTACTATCCTCTTTTTCGGTACCCCGTGGGGCCTAGCGACTAGGCAAAAAACCTTGAAATCAAGGGAGGCTCCGTGGGCGTTGGCCCGGGGGCCTCCCTTTTTTTATGCCCTTTGAGAATCGGCATTAATAGCTTTACGAACGGGCGTTTTTCAGGCCGCCCGCGAAAGGAGGAGCACATGATCATCGCGATTAAACCGGGGGCCCCCGCCGCCGAGGTGGAGGCCTTTAGCGCTCTGCTGGAAAAACAGGGAGTCCGGGTGAACCTGTCCCAGGGAGCAAGCCAAACGGTGCTGGGGTTGGTGGGGGACACCAGCGCCATTGACGCGGAGGCCCTGCTGGCCCATCACCTGGTGGAGAAGGTGATCCGGGTGCAGGAGCCCTACAAGCGGGCCAACCGGATGTTCCACCCCGACGATACCTGGATCGATATTTCCGGGCCCGACGGGGCTGTTCGTCACCTGGGGGGCCCTTACCTGGGGATCATGGCGGGCCCCTGCTCGGTGGAAAGCCGGGACCAGATCGTCCAGGTGGCCCAGGCGGTAAAGAAGGCGGGGGCCGGTTTCCTCCGGGGCGGGGCCTTTAAGCCCCGGACCAGCCCCTACAGCTTCCAGGGCCTGGGCCCCGCGGGGCTGGACCTGCTATTGGAGGCCAAAAAAGAGGCGGGGATTCCCGTTGTCACCGAACTCATGGACATCCACCACCTGGAACTTTTTGGGGACGTGGACATCATCCAGGTGGGGGCCCGGAACATGCAGAATTTTACCCTCCTCAAGGAATTGGGCCGTTCGGCCAAGCCAATTCTCCTTAAACGGGGTTATGCCTGTACCATTACGGAACTCCTGATGGCCGCGGAGTACATCCTGGCCGGGGGAAACAGCCGGGTGATCCTCTGCGAGCGGGGCATTCGCTCCTTTGATCCCTACACCCGGAACATCCTGGACCTTTCCGCGGTACCGGCCCTGAAAAGGCAAAGCCACCTGCCGGTTATCGTGGACCCTAGTCACGCCACGGGCCTTGCCTGGATGGTCCCCGCCATGGCCAAGGCCGCGGTGGCCGCCGGGGCCGACGGGCTCATCATCGAGGTCCACAACAACCCTGAGGCCGCCCTCTGCGACGGGGAGCAGTCCATAACCCCCGGGGCTTTTGCCGCCCTCATGGGCGCTCTGCGGCGGCTTGCGGATATTGAGGGTAAAACGATATGAGCGCCCCGGAAAACCCCGGCCCGGAGCTTTCGGGGAAGCCCCTGGAGGCCCTATGCCTGGGTATCGCGGGCCTGGGACTCATGGGGGGAGCGGCGGCCATGGCCCTGCGCCGGGCCTTTGGGGGCCGCAGGGGGCGGATCCTGGCCTGCGATACCGGCCGGGGGGTCCTGGACTCCGCCCTGGGCAAGGGGGTGATTGACGAGGGCTTCGATTCCCCGGAACAGATGCTGCCCCGCTGCGATCTGGTGTTCCTCTGCCTGAACCCCTCGACCCTGCTGCGCTTCCTTGAAAAGTGGATGGGGGCCTTTAAGCAGGGGGCCCTTATTACGGACATGGCAGGGATCAAGGGAAGTATCGTGGAAGCGGTGGAGAAAGGTTTGCGGGAGGACCTGGACTTTATCCCCGGCCACCCCATGGCGGGGGCCGAGGGCGGGGGATTTGCCAACGCGGAAAAGTGCAGCTTCCTGGGAAAAAACTACATCCTGACTCCCCTTAAACGCAACAGGCCGGAGAATCTGGAATTTCTTAAAAGCCTGATCCGCCGTATGGGTTTCGGCCGGATCACCGAAACCACCGCCGCCGAACACGACCGGAAGATCGCCTTTACCAGCCAGCTTTGCCATGTGATTGCCGCTGCCCTCATCGACTGCGAGGGGGACCGGGAGATTACCCGCTTTGGGGGCGGCAGCTTTGAGGACCTTACCCGGATCGCCATGCTTAACGCCCCCATGTGGACCGAGCTTTTTATCGAAAATAAAGAATGCCTTTTGGAAAGAATCGATCAGTTCGAGGGAAGCCTGGAAGCGCTAAAAAAACTTATCCGCGCGGGGGCGGCGGAGGAACTGCGGGAACGGCTGGGCAGAGTACGGGACCGGCGGGCCGCCATGGCTTAGGCGAAGGTATAAATATTCACTATCGTGAATATTTATACCGTTTTAAGCGCGAAGCGCAACAAACTCCTAGGGCTCCTCCTGGCACCAGATCTCGGTGAAACCGGCGACCCCCAGCTTTTTGGCGGTATCGATAACATCCTCGCCGGGAACCCGGGGAAGCACCACCCTCAGGTTGTTTTCGTGCCGCTCAAAGGCGGGGTTGAGGCCAAGCTCCCTGAGCTTATCGGAAGCCCTGACCGCATTGCCCTGAATCGAAAAGGAACCTACCTGGAGGCGGTAACGCCGGCCCTGCACGGGGGCCTTGCCGGAGATCTGGACCACAACCCGACGGGGGGTCCCGGGCAGGGGGACCCGCCCATAGTCAAAGCCCGGCGATACCTCCCTGGAGGAGGCGATTTCATCGACGGTGGGGTTGGCTGCGGGAATTCCGGTTCTATCCCCGGTTCGGCCGCTTCCGGAACCGCCGGAAACCACGGGACGGTTATCCGGAGCGGAACCTCCCCCGGAAGACGGGGCCTCCCAGACCCCGGTTCCCTCGGCATCCGCCCTCACCAGCCGGTTGCCGCCGTAATCTATGGCGTCCAACTGCCGGTCCCAGACCCAGGGCCCGTAGGCGCTAATATAGAGAGTCACGCTCTGGCCGTCCCGTAGCGCCGGCCAGGGGATTTCGGTTTCAAGCTCCAGGCTCCCTTGCCGGCCGGAATCGGTGAATAACAGGGAACCATCCTCCCCGGACAGGTAGATCGCCGGAATTTTAAATTTCCCCGCATCCTCCTCGGACAAGCGAAAGCGGCGGCCCTCAAAACCGGAAAGGGAGCTATCCTCGTAGAGGGCGGGATTAAAATCCTGGGCCCCCAGTACAAGGGCGGCGGATACCAGACCCATGAACATTACCAGTTTTTTCATCACATACCCCCTAAGCCTGTTTTACCACAATGTTTATCAATTTATCGGGCACCGTTATCATTTTAATCACCTTTTGTCCTTCCAGCCACTTTTTTACCCCTGGCAGGGCCAGGGCACGCCCTTCCAGTTCAGAACCCGCGCTCCCCGGAGCGGCGCTGAACTTGTCCCGAATCTTGCCGTTTATCTGGACCACAATCGTCAGCTCCGCTTCCGCGGTAAGGGCCTCGTCATAATCCGGCCAGGGGCTTTTGGCGATTGATTCATGGTACCCCAGTTGCTCCCAAAGTTCTTCCCCCAGGTGGGGGGCGTAGGCCGATACCATTTTGACCAGGGGCTCCCAAAGGGAACGGGGGACCGCGGGAAGTTTGGCAAGCTCCGCGGAGTAGATCATCATCTGACTGATGGCGGTGTTGAAGTTGAGGGAAGCGGTGTCGTTGGTAACCTTCTTAACGGTTTGATGGAGGAGCCTCAAAAGCTGGGGGGGAATAACCCCCTCCGGTTCATCCCCCGCCGGTTTCTGCCCAATGGCCCAGAGCCGTTCCAGAAAGCGGGAGACCCCCACCAGCCCGGCGGTCATCCAGGGCTTACTCACCTCCAGGGGGCCCATAAACATCTCGTAGACCCGCATGGAATCCGCCCCGTACTCTTTGATAATGTCGTCGGGGTTGATCACGTTCCCCCGGCTCTTACTCATCTTCTGGTTATCCTCACCCAGGATCATCCCCTGGTTCACCAGCCGCTGAAAGGGTTCCCTGGTGTTCACCAGCCCCAGATCGTAGAGGACCTTATGCCAGAAACGGCTGTAGAGAAGGTGCAGCACCGCGTGTTCCACCCCCCCCACATAGAGGTCCACCGGGGCCCAATAGGCGATCTTGTCCTTGGCCGCGAAGGTTTCGGCGTTGCGGGGGTCCAAATAACGGAGGTAGTACCAGCAGGAACCGGCCCACTGGGGCATGGTGTTGGTCTCCCGCCGGGCCGGGCCGCCGCAGCGGGGGCAGCTCGTGTTGACCCAGTCCTCTATCCCCGCCAGGGGGGATTCCCCGGTCCCCGTGGGGGCGTAGGATTCCACCGCCGGGAGCTGTAAGGGCAGGGCGCTTTCCGGCAGGGCCACGATACCGCATTTTTCGCAGTGAACCACCGGGATAGGCTCCCCCCAGTAACGCTGGCGGCTGAAGATCCAGTCCCGCAGCTTGTAGTTCACCGCCTTCTTGCCAAAGCCCCGCTCCTCTATCCAGGCGGTAACTTTTTCCTTGGCCTCCGCGGTGGGAAGGCCGTTAAACCGGCCGGAATTCACCGCCCAGCCGTCGGCGGCGGTACATGCAGCCGGTTCCCCGGCGTAATCCCTCCCCGCCCCGTCCGCCGCCACCGGTTTATCCGGCGACGGCTTGTCCGGTGACGGTTTATCCGGCGACGCCGGTTTATCCGGCGATACCACCAGGACAATGGGCAGCTTAAAGGCCTTGGCAAAGTCCCAGTCCCGCTCATCGTGGGCGGGAACCGCCATGATAGCCCCGGTACCGTAGGAGATAAGCACATAATCGGCAATCCAAATAGGAACCTTCTCCCCGTTCACCGGGTTAGTGGCATAGGCCCCGGTAAAAACCCCGGTCTTCTCTTTAGCCAAATCGGTGCGCTCAAGATCGCTTTTCCGGGCCGCCGCCTCCAGATAGGCCCCCACCGCGGCCTTTTGCGCCGCCGTGGTGATTCTCCCCACCAGGGGATGTTCCGGGGCCAGCACCATGTAGGTCACGCCAAAAAGGGTATCCGGCCGGGTGGTGTAGACCTCCAGGAAAAGCCCTTCGGCCGCTTCCCGCCGCCCCCCGGCGGAAACCGTATCCGGCGATTCGGCAATCTTAAACCGCACGTTGGCCCCTTCGGAGCGGCCAATCCAGTTCCACTGCATCAGCTTCACCGGCTCAGGCCAGTCCAGGCCCTCCAGATCATCCAAAAGCCTTTCGGCATAGGCGGTTATTTTAAGAATCCACTGACGGATCCGCTTCCGGGTAACCTTGGTCCCGCAGCGCTCGCAGAGCCCGTCTTTCACCTCCTCATTGGCCAGGCCGGTCTTACAGGAAGGACACCAGTTGATAGGGCTTTCCGCCTCATAGGCCAGCCCCTTCTCGTAGAGCTTGAGGAAGATCCACTGGGTCCACTTAAAGTATGCCGGGTCCGTGGTGTCCACTTCCCGGTCCCAGTCGTAGGAAAAGCCCAGGGCCTTTATCTGGGTACGAAAGCGGTTTATATTCGCCGCGGTGGTCAGGGCCGGGTGGGTCCCCATTTTGATAGCGTAGTTTTCCGCGGGGAGCCCAAAGGCGTCAAAACCCATGGGGTGAAGCACATTGTGGCCCCGCATCCTCAAAAAACGGCAGTAAATATCCGTGGCGGTATAACCCTCCGGATGCCCCACGTGGAGCCCCTGGGCGGAGGGATAGGGAAACATATCCAGCACATAGCGGCGCTTATCCTTGGGAAAGGCCGGATCCTCGACGGCCTTAAAGGTCCGGTGGGTCTCCCAATACCGCTGCCACTTGGGTTCTATCGTTTCAAAGGGATACTTCGCCATGATCACTCCACGTTGGTTCTAACGACACGAATGAAACTATTTTAGTGGTATTATCCCTTACAAACAAGGTATGAAGGGGGCCGCGGTTAACGGTTTTCCAGCGAACGTATGGTTTCTATGTCAAAACCCGTGGCGGCCGCTACCTTTTCAGGGGGAAAACCCATGGTGATGAAGTTTTTGGCCACCTCAAGCTTGGCCCTGGCCTCTCCTTTGGCTTCTCCCCTGGCCTCTCCTCTAGCTTCTCCCCTGGCTTCCCACTTGGCTATCAATCCCGCTTCCCCTAATACCTTCTCCAGTGTCAACGCCGTATCGCTCATCGTTAATGCCTCCCGTACCATCTCCGGGTTCGCCCGGAAAAGGGCGTCCAGGTATGCCCTCACCTGCACGGCCTTCCCCAGACGCCCCAGTTCCCTTGAGATCAGGCCCAGCTCCCGGGCCTCCAGCCGGTTGTCCAGTTCCTTAAGCCAGATGTTCTCTTTTACCGGCAGCCGTCGGCTTTCGATAACCTGTAGGGGGATAATATCCCCCTCAACAGTGTAAATCCCCGGTCCCTTTTCTTCAACGGTGAAGGCGCGAAGCTCCCTGAAATGGGCAAGCAGATCCCGGGGATACCTGCTCTCCACAAAGCTCAAGCTGAGGTCGTTGACGGGGATATGGTTCAGGGAAGCGTAGAGGCATGCGTAGCCGTAGACCTTGTAAAAGTCGTCAACCGACACATAATCGGCGGGGCTCTTGTACTCAATGATGTTGACGGACCGGAAGATGGCGGCGATATTTTTGTTAATCACGAGATCTTTGGGTTTTTTGATGATAAGCACATCGATGCGGAGGGGCTCGGTGTTGAGGGGGTGCTCAAACAAAAACTCAAGGGCATCCCGGTATTCGGCCAATTCCATTTGGATGGCCTCGAAGAAGGCGGGATGCCAGGGGATGCGGCTTTCTTCGGCGTTCTGCGATTCGCCGGTTTTCATTGCTTACCTCCCAAAAGGATTAGCCCTTGGGCCGGGAACCGGAACCCCCAAGTCCCGGGCCGTTTCCGCCAGGGTTTTCCATACCTCCTCGCTCAGGGGGACCCCCTCTTTTTCACATCGCGCCTCCGCCTCCTGTTCCAGGAGCCCCGCGTAGTAGACCCGCTCCGCCCCCTCCGCGGGTTTGAGGGATCTCAGTTCCCCCAGCATACGGCTAAGGTCCCTCTTGAAATCCTCCGGGTCCCGGAACAGATCCAGCCGCAGGGCCATAAAAAAGTGGCAAACCCTGGCGGAGGTCAGTTCCGAATCCCGCACATCCCCCCCAAAGACACCCCCCGATGCCAGGGCGCAGAGGATATCCACCATCACCGCCAGGCCGTAGCCCTTGTGGCCCCCTTCCTCCCCGCCCAGGGGGAGGAGGCCGCCCCCCCGCTTGTAGAGCATGTCCTCCAGAAGCCGCACCGGATTGCCGGTGGCCCGGCCGTCGGTCCCCACCGCCCAGCCCGGGGGGATCGAGGCACCCTCCCGGGCGGCCACCTCGATCGTACCCCTGGTTACCGTGGTGGTGGCCATGTCCAGGCTGAACAGGTCCGTACCCAGGCCGCTTACCGCAAAGGCGATGGGATTGGTGCCGAACATGGCCTCCCGGGCGAAGGTGGGCACCCCCAGAGCCGCGGTGTTGGTCATGGCGATGCCGATCATATCCTGGCGGGCGGCCATCTCCGCGTAAAACCCGGCGATGCCGAAGTGGTTGGAGTTGCGGATAGAACAGACCCCGCAGCCCTGGGCCCGCGCCTTGGCGATAACCCTTTCCATGGCGTGTTTGCTTAAGGAGAGCCCCATGCCCCCCTGGGCGTCCAGAACCAGGGAGATGGGGGTCTCCCGCAGTGTCCGGGGCTCCACACCGCCCTTGATAAAACCGGCCTTGATGCCGTCCACATAACGCCGGATCCGGGCCAGGCCGTGGCTGCGGATACCCCGGGCGTCCGCGGTAACCAGAATTTCCGCGGAATCCTCCGCGTCCTTTTGGGGGATTCCAACCTGAAAAAAAATGCCGGCGCAGAGTTTTTCCGCTTCCCGGCGAGAAATATAAACCATAGGGTAATTTTACCGGATTCCGGCAAAATTTGAAGGGTCCTAAATAGGCAGGGCTTCTTTTTATTCCCGTTCTTTTGTAGGCTTAGGGCCTATGCAGAGCTTACTGGACCGGATTCGGGCCGAAGGCAAAGTGCTGCCCGGCAATATTCTTAACGTCGGTTCCTTCCTCAACCAGCAGGCGGATATCGGCCTTTACAACGAAATTGGCCGGGAATTTGCCCGCCGCTTTTCTGATGTAGAAGTATCGCGGATTCTTACGGTGGAAGCCTCGGGGATCGGGATTGCCTGCGTCACGGCCCAGTATTTCTCCGTTCCCGTGGTTTTTGCCCGGAAGTTCCGGGCCAAGAACATCGGCGAAGACCTCTACAGTGCAGAAGTTACTTCCTATACCCATGGCATCGACTACACCATCACGGTGCCCAGGCCCTATATCCCAAGCGGCGATTCGGTGCTTTTAATTGACGACTTTTTGGCCAACGGTTGCGCCCTGGAAGGGCTGGCGGCCCTGACCCTGGCGGCGGGGGCCCGGCTGGCCGGCGCGGGGGTGGTGATCGAAAAGGGCTTCCAGCAGGGGGGCCGGCGGCTGCGGGAAAAAAACATCCGCATCGAATCCCTGGCCGTCATCGACAGCATGGGGGAGGACGGGGAAATGGTGTTAAGGACGGGCCCGTCCAAAAACTAAGAGAAATCCGGCAGGCATCTAAACCTTAATAGAGTTGTTCAAAAACCTCAGTTTTTGAACAACTTCCGCTAAAGTCCAATGTCCTTCATCCAGGGGGATACGGTTTCAAAAATACGGTCTATCTCCTTACCATCGTCCTCTGAAAGTTCCGGCGCGGCTTTCCGCATGAGGGTGTTTTTGAAGATACCCCGGCGGATCATCACCTCCTTCGCATAGCGCATGCCCAGGATTCCCTCAAGCTGCAGGGCGGGGAGGATTTTGTAGTGCAGGTCCCGGCCTTCCTGTTCCCTGCCCGCGAAGAAGAGGTCCCAGACCTGCTGTACCAGGTCCGCCCATTCGCACGCGTGGATCGAGGCGACGGCCCCCCTGGCAAAGTCCAGGGGGGCGTATTGGCTGCCGTAGCCGGACATGATCCCCTCCAGGGCGGGGGTTTTCACCTTATGCAGGGCGCTGATAGAAACCGGCCCCGGCGCCACTTCCTGTTTTACCCATTTGACGTTTTCTATTTCTTCGCAAAGACAGATGATCTGGGCCGGCGAAAGCATGGTCCCCGCCATGGAGTGGTTTTGTATCATCACCGGGATCGTCACGGCATCTGAGATGCTCTTAAAATAGGTCCGGATAAAATCGAAGCTTACCCCGGCGGGGGGCATGGCGATCACCGCATCGGCGCCCTGGGCCTGGGCGTATTCCGCGTAGTCCACCGCCTGAGGGGTGCAGGGGGCCGCCACGTTGGCAATAACGGCAAGCCGCCCCGCCGCCGCCTCACAGGGAATCTTGATCAAGAGCTTCCGCTCGGATTCACAGAGGTTTTCAAATTCGCTCACCATCACCGGGGTGGTGATGGAGGTGGAGCCGCAGCGGACAATAAACTCAATTTCTTTCGCCAGGGTGTCCCCGTCAACGCGGTCGCCTTCCGTAAAGGGCGTCATGGGGATGGCGCTGGAACCGACGGCCTTATGAAGATCAAAACTCATTTGTTTACTCCTTTTTTTGAAGAGATTTTGCTAAGGACATGCGCAGCTCCTAAACTTCCGGGGAACAGTAATACTCCGGCCTCCCGGTCATAAGCCTTACCCCGCCGTCAAGCTCGATGGTCTGCCCTGTCAGGGAGGCCGCGTCAGGGCCGTCCAGGAAAAGTACCCAGCGGCCTATCTCCTCCGGCTCCACCCAGCGGTGCAGGGGAATCTCGTTAACGGAACGTTCAAACCAGCCTTCCATCCGTTTTTCCCCGGTGTTAACCCAGCCGGGGGCAATACAGTTTACCCGGATACCGTGACGGGCAAACTGCATGGCGGCATGCTGGGTTAATTTAACAAGAGAATCTTTTACCAGGGCGTAGGGCACATTGCCCCCTATGCTGTTATGCTGATTCGAAGAAATGAGTACCATAGTGCCGTGTATTTCCCGCTCTATCATCAACTTTGCCGCTTCCTTTACGCAGAAAAAGGCGTTCCGCCAGTTGATGTTGTTAATGGTGTCCCACAGTTCTTCTGTCATATTCAGAATCCGCGTTCCCATGGTAACCCCGGCGTTGTTTACAAAAATATCCAGCCGGTCATAGGTTTTGCGAAAGGACTCAAAGAGTTTTTCCGCCCCTCCCGGTTTTGAAAAGTCCGATACCAATACCTCCGCCCGCCTGCCGCTTTCTTTGGCCAGCTCCGCGGCCAGAATCCGGGCCCGCTCCTCGTTGGACCCCGTGTGTATCCCAATATGATAACCGGAGTTGATAAGCACCCTTGCAAGGCCCCGGCCAAGGCCGGACCCTGCGCCGGTAACCAGCGCCACCTTTTCCGTCATAAGCGCCTCCCCCGCGGCCCAGCGGAACCGCGGAAATACTGCCGCAGTAAAACTACCACTCGGTAAAGGAACCGTCGTCGTTATAATACCGGGGAGAATCCCAATCCCCCGGATAGGCCATTTCTTTAAGGTAGTCCTCGTTGATCTCGATGCCGAGCCCCGGTTTTTCAGGGATCTCGATGTGGCCTTCTTTTATTTTGAAGGGTTCCTTCAGATACCCTTCCCCCAGGGAAACCTGTTCCTGGCAGAGAAAGTTGGGAATTGATGCGGCTACCTGCAGGCCCGCGGCCAGGGATATGGGACCCAGGGGATTGTGGGGGGCAATCTGGGCGTAGTAAATCTCCGCCATGGCCGCGATCTTCCGCACCTCCGTGATGCCCCCGGCGTGACAGAGATCCGGCTGCAGTACTGCGGCAGCCTGTTTTTCCAGCACCTCCCGGAAACCCCAGCGGGTAAAGAGCCGTTCCCCGGTGGCGATGGGGATGCAGGTGGAACGGGCCACGGTTACCAGGGCGTCAACATTTTCGCACTGTACCGGCTCCTCCACAAACATCGGCCTGAACGGTTCCAGTTCCCGGATGAGACGTATGGACATGGCGGGGGTAAAGCGGCCGTGGAAATCCAGGGCCAGGTCCACCTGCTTAGGCAGGGCCTCCCGGAGTGTGCCCACCCGTTCCACCGCCCTGTCCATGGTTTCGACGGTATCCAGGGGGCGGATCGGTCCGTCAACGGCAAAGGTCTTAAAGACGGTAAAACCCTTTGTCACCGATTCCCTGGCGCTGGCCGCCGATTCCTCCAGGGTTTTGCCGTGGAGGTGGGCGTAGGTGCGGACCCGCCGGCGGGTGGGGCCCCCCAGCAGGGAGTAGACCGGCACGCCGTGGTACTTGCCCTTGATGTCCCACAGGGCCTGGTCGATTCCGGACAGGGCGGAAACCAGGATCGGTCCGCCCCGGTAAAAGGTACCCCGGTAGGTTTCCGTCCATATCCGCTCGATTTCCAGGGGATTTTGGCCTATAAGGACCGGTTCCAGTTCCTTTACCGCCATGGCCACGGTGCGGGAGCGGCCCTCCACAATAGGTTCCCCCCAGCCGCAGATTCCCTCGTCGGTACTTATCTTTAGGAAATGCCAGCGGGGTTTTACAAAAAAGGATTCCATCCTGGTAATTTTCATGCTGCCTGCCCTGTTTTCACGTGTACAAAAACAGCGGGGCCGCAGTAAGACTACGGCCCCGCCCTTGGCGTTACGTTTACTGTAAGGATAACACGAAGGCCGCCATTTGTCTGCGGGCCTCCTCGACGCATCTATCGTAACCGGCGGTCTTGGCGTTCCGCTCCAGCTCTGCATAGGCCGCGTCCACATCCCTTACGGCGCCCAGGAACAGGGGGCTGCCGTACTGGGAAAATACGTTGGCGCAGTTGGCTTCCTCGGTCTTTATGGGTTCCTTGTTGATCTGGAAGCCCTTTAACGCGTCATTTATCAGGATGCCGCCCAGTTCCTGACGGTGGGCGATGTAGCTGTTGGTCCAGCTTGCCAGGGGAGGCTGCAGGTCCTTGGAGACAAACCAGAAACCCGCCGCATCGGGGGGATAGGTGTTAGTGTCGTTGGTGACCCCCGCAGGCATGGCTACCTTGCCGTCCCCGGTCATCACATAGTTCTTCCCCTCAATGCCGAAGTAGTCCAGCATCACGTAGCTGCTCTCCTGCATCAAAAGGTCCAGGGCCATGAGGGTCCGTTCCACATTCCTGGAATTGGCGGCAACCGCCACCCCGTTATTGGTATACGCGTCCCGGGCCGCCTTGCGGTCGGGGCTGACGATGGGAATTATCTCCACATCCCAACCGTTATCCACCGCGGTAGCCATGTTGGACTGCAGATCGATGGAATTCCCGAAGGCCACGGCGCTCTTGCCCTGGGAGAAGGCTTCCTTGGAACGAACCGTATTGCCAAAGGCGTCGGAGTTGATATAACCCTTGTCATACCAGCTCTTAACTTTCCTGGCCGCCTCGATAGCCCCGCCGCGGTAGTCGGGATCGAAGATGCTGTGAATCCTGCCGGTGGGGTCCTGAATATCGTAACCCACATTCAGGCCGGAGCCGGTGGCAAAATACACATCCTCAATATAGAGGCCCCGCTCGGTCATCATGTCCCCCCAGGGCCGTTTAATATCGTAGGTGTTGTCCAGCATCATGGGAGTCATGCCGGGCTCGTTTTTCTTGATCGCCTCCAGGTAGGGCTCAATATCGGTGATCCGTTTAATTTCCGGGACGCCGTATTTCAGACGGAGATCCCGGCGGATAAGGATGGAACCGACCTTCCTGTCCGGGGTGGAGGTGGGGATCATGTAGATTCCCTTTTTGCCGTTCACCTCCACTTCCGCCTGCTTGTAGGCCACCGGGTCCAGGGCTGCGTAATGCCGGGGCATGTAGGTCCTGATCAGGTCCTGGGTAAGCTCCTTAAAGGCGCCCTTGCCGGCCTCCTGGCTGTAAAAGGCCCAGGGGGCGGTGTAGATCCAATCCAGGTCCCCGGATGCCAGAACCAGGGGATACTTGGAAGCCAAATCCCCCCAGCCGATGTAGCGGATCTCCATGGTGGCGTTGATGTCCCGCTTCAGCTTGATGTTGAGCTCCCTCATTACATCGGCCATGCCCACCAGTTCCTCCCCCAGAAGGTAGCCCACCAGGTGGACCTCCCTGGAAGTGTCCCCGCCGGAACTCCCGCCGCTGTCCGTTCTGCCCCTCCCGAAAAGGGGCAGGGCGGCCGCCAGGACCAGCGCCAGGACCGCCATGTTCTTCAACCCTTTCATACTCTCCTCCTCACCTTGATTTTTGCCCCTCGGGGGCAGTTCGTACCGTAACGTTAGAGCTATCAGCCCTTCACCGAGCCGATGGTAATGCCGCTCACAAAGTATTTCTGCACAAAGGGATAGACCAGCACGATGGGCCCCGTGGCAACCACCGTCATGGCCAGCTTGAGGGATTCCTTGGGCAGGTTTATCTGGGGGACGCTGTTCACCATGGAGGCCGCAAAATTAACCGATGACAGAATCTGGTACAGGGTGTACTGCAGAGGATGCAGGACCGAACGTTCCACAAACATCATGGGGGTCCACCAGTCGTTCCAATAGTTAAGGGCGATAAAAAGCCCGATGGAGGCCAGGGCCGGTTTGCTCAGGGGCAGTATCAACTGCCAATAGATTCGAAAATCCCCGGCCCCGTCGATCTTGGCCGCGTCAACCAGGGCCTGGGGGATGGATGCGTTGATAAAGTTCCGTAAAATAAGGATGTACATCACGTTAAACATGGGGGACAGGAGCATTACCCACATGGTATTTTGCAGGTGGAGGTAGCGGGTGATGGTAAGGTAATAGGAGAGGAGCCCGCCGTTGAACAGGGTGGTAAAGTACAGGAAAAAGGCCATCTTGTTGCGGTATTTCAGTTTTTTACTGAACAGCGCGTAGGCCCCCATGGAGGAAAAGAGGAGGCTGGAAAGGGTGCCGGCAAGGGTGATAAAGATACTGTTCCGGTAGGCCCGCAGAATCCGTGCGGGATTCCTGAACACCATCCGGTAAGCCGCCGCCGAAAAGCTCCCGGCCCTGGGCAAAAAAGAATAGCCCTGGGTAATGATAACCTGCTCCGAGGTAAAAGAGCTTACCACCAGCATGTAAAAGGGAACCAGGCATACCAGGGCCACCAGGGTAACGGCCGTATATTTAATGATCCCAAAGACAATCAGGTCTCCGGTCAGTCTTACCCGGATATGGCTTTTTTTAGAATAGCGCATTGTCGGGCTCCACTTTGCGGACTATACCGTTAACCGTAGTAATGATAACAAGGCACAGTACCGACTGTACCAAACCGGTGGAAGATGCCATGCCGTAATCGGAATTCCCCATGAGGGAACGGAACACCAGGGTATCGATAATATCGGTGTGGTCCATTAACACCCCGTTTTTTCCCACCAATTGCCAGAACATGTCGAATTCCCCCCGCATGATCCGGCCCATGCCCAGCAGTACCAGGGTTACTACCGTGGGCAGCAGGGCGGGGAGGGTGACGTACCAGATCCGCTGGAAAATATTGGCGCCGTCAATCTCCGCCGATTCATAGCTTTCCCGGTCAATGCCCATGATCGCCGCCAGGTAGAGGACGCTGCCGTAGCCCACCCATTTCCAGATGTAGAGCAGGGGAAGCAGCCAGTACCAGTACCGGGGGGTAACATAAATGTTAATCCGGCCCAGCCCCAGGGATTGGAGCAGGGTATTGATAGCGCCGTACTCGAAGCTAAAGAGGTTGTACACAAAGGCGGAAACCACCACCCAGCTTATAAAATACGGCAAAAACATGATGGACTGGCTGACTTTCTTAAAAACGGTCCGTTCGATTTCGGATATGAAAATGGCGACCAGGATGGATGCGGCGGTGTATCCGGCCAGGAACATCAGGTTGTACATCACGGTGTTCCGGATCACCAGGGCGGCCTTGCCGGACTTAAAGAAAAATTCGAAATTCTTAAACCAGGGCTGTATCCAGGGAGAGAAAAAAATACCGTCCCGGTAGTTAAGGTTCTTAAAGGCTACGATGATCCCGGTCATGGGGAAGTAGGCAAAGACAAGGTAAAAGACGCCGATGGGCAGGAACATGAGATACAAGGTCCTGTTTACCAGCAGTTCACGACCTACGGCCTTCAATCTTCCCGCCATACCGTCCCCCCGCTAAAAACCGTCGGAACAGAATTCGAAGTTCCATTCATCGGTGGGGGCCCAGATTTCGCTGTCCCAGGAGGACACGTGCTCCCGGATAACCTCGTCGTTAAGGTCGTCTATGCCCAGGCCCGGCAGGTCCGGCACATCGATAAACCCGCGGTCCACCAGGGGCTTGTGCATCCGGTGAATCGCCAGATCGTCCCACCAGGGCACATCATTGGCGTGGAACTCGCAGGCCCAGCAGTTTTCCGTGGCAACCCCGATGTGGGCCGCGGCCATGGCGTGGATGGGGGTGGCCGCCTGGTGCAGAGCCATCCTGACCCCGTAACGCTGGGCCAGGTCCCCGATCTTTTTGGATTCCAGGATGCCGCCGGCGGTAAGGGGGTCCGGGTGGGCCACCGTGATGCCCCCGGCGTTCAGGAGGGGCTCAAAATTTTCCGCCAGGTAGATATTCTCCCCGGTGCAGATGGGGATCGTGGTGGAGGAGGTGAGCTTACGCCACTGTTCCGGGTACTGGACGGAGATGGGGTCCTCAAGCCAGGCGATGTTGTACTTCTCCAGCCGCCGGGCCAGCTTGATGATCTCATCCACCCCGATGGCGCCGTGGTGATCCGTGGCCAGGGGCACGTCGTAGCCGATGACCGCACGCACGTCGGCCACATAATTTTCCAGGTAATCAAGGCCCTTTTCGGTGATCTGAATCCCCGTAAAGGGATGTTTGGGGGAGAAATAAATGGAATCATTACGGGCTTTGAAGATATCCATAAGCTGGTTGATGTCCTTGGTGGACCGTACCTTCTTACGCTCCTCAGCGGCATCATCCTGCCAGGGGGTGGGGTAGAGCCGCCGGGCCTTCTCTCCCAGGGCCCGCTGTTCCTCCAGCCAGCCCAGGGGCGCGGTCAGGGCGCCGGGAATGTCCCGCAGCAGGCCTATGCCCATATCCATTTTGAGGATCGTGTAGCCCCGTTCCAGCCGCTTCTTGAGGGCCTCCCCCATGTTCTCCCCCGCGGAACGCTCCCGGTTAAACTCCACGTCGGTATCGCAGTAGATCCGCATCTTGTCCCGGAACTTGCCCCCCAGCATCTGGTAAACGGGAATCCCATAGGCCTTGCCTGCGATGTCCCAGAGGGCAATCTCCACCGCGGAGACCCCGCCCCCCTGCCGCCCCTGGCCGCCGAACTGCTTAATCCGGCGGAACAGTTTATCGATGTTACAGGGGTTCTCCCCCAGGAGCCGGCCCTTGAGCATGAGGGCGTAGGTCTTGGAGGCCATGTCCCGAACTTCGCCGAACCCGACGATGCCCTGGTTGGTGTAGAGCTTCATCATGATACAGGCGTAAGGGGCCCCCTCAAGCTGGGCAAAGCGCATATCGGTGATCTTCAGTTCACTGGGCCGTGAACCAGTGTTCACATGGGCCAGGGTTTCCTCATAGCCCTGCGAAGCCGGGCGGCCATGGTTGGTGCTTGACATGTTTTCCTCCGGTTTAACGAGCCGGGCAGCCAGCGGACCCCGGCGCGGTGATCGTATTGTCCCCCGGGAATTTCAGGTTGTCAAGAAAAAAGAAACGTGTTTCAAAAATACGTAATGGGCATAGGATATTTTAGTCGAAGGGGTTTTCGTGAAAGGCGTCTTGTTTGGCTGACTCATCGATAAACCCCAGCTTGGCGGAGATTTCCCGGGAGGCGGCGAGGATAAGGGCTGTGTAAGATTCAAGCTCCGTTTCCCCCATCCGTATCGAGGGGCCGGCGATGCTGACGGCGCCGATGGGCAGTTGGCCGGAGGTAAAGATAGGGGCCGCCACGCAGACCACCCCCTCCTCGTGTTCCTGCCGGTCAAAGGCGCAGCCCCGCTCCCGAATCCGGGCCAATTCCGCCAGCAGGGAGGGTCCGTCGGTGATGGTATTGGCGGTATAGCGGGTAAAAACCTGGCGGGCGATGTACCGTTCCTGCTCCGGCAGGGGAAGCCAGGCCAAAACCGCCTTTCCAAGGCCGGTACAGTACATGGGAACGCCCCCGCCCACGGAAGATACCATGGTAACTACCCGTAAAACCCGGTTTGACTCGATTTTTCGCAGGTAAACCAGGGCGCCGTCCTCAAGAACGGCCAGATGGATGGTCTCCCCCGTTTCCCGGGAGAGCAATTCCAGGGAAGATGAGGCGTAGCGCAGAATATCCTGGGAACCGGACCGGCTGCTTACCAGGGCGGTCAGTTTAAGGGAAAGGCCGTAACGGTCGCCGGATTCGTCACGGAACACATAGCCAAGCCTCAACAGGGTCTGCAGGAAGCGGAAAACCGTGCTTTTGTGTAGATTGCAGATCCGCGCTATCTGGGTCAGGGATAGGGGGTCCGACTTTCCCAGGGCCTCAAGAATCGCCATGGTCCTGGTTACGGAGCTTACCGGTTCAATCGTAGCGCTTGTCTTGGTGTCCATGGCCTTCCTACAGGATACGCTCATATTCAGAAAATTGAAACAGGTATACAAAAAATGAAACAAAAGCCGCGGCGGGGACTTCCTTTTTCCTGTTCATCAGGTGTAAGGTGTATCATAAGCATCGATACGGTTTCATTTTTGCCAAACCGGATGGAGCCGGATTAACGGATCGTATCAAAATTTGGGGGTCCTAACAATGCGTGAAAAGGTTATTCAGAGGATTTTAGAATCCAGGATCATCGCCATCGTCAGGGGGGCGGAGGAAAAGCTGATCCTCCCCCTGGGGGAGGCCCTGCTGGCGGGGGGCATTTCCATGATGGAGATCACCCTTAACCAGGCGAAGCCGGATGGTTTTGGCGCCGCCTTCCGGGGTATCAACGTGATACGGGAGCATTTCGGCGACCGGCTTCTTGCGGGCGCGGGGACGGTCCTTTCCTCCGCCCAGGTAGAGATGGCCCGGGACGCGGGGGCCCTCTACATCGTGTCCCCCAACACAAACCCCGCCGTGATCCGCCGCACCCGGGACCTGGGCCTGGTATCCCTGCCGGGGGCCCTGAGCCCCGGTGAGTGCGTGGCCGCCCAGGAAGCGGGGGCTGATTTTGTCAAACTCTTTCCCGCTTCGGACCTGGGGACAAGTTACCTTAAGGCCCTTAAAGCCCCCCTCTCCCATATCCGCTTCCTGGCGGTGGGGGGCATCAACGAGAAAAACGCCGCTGATTTTATCAAGGCCGGGGCTGTGGGCCTGGGCATAGGGGGCAACCTGGTAAACAGGGACTGGATGGCCGCGGGGGACTGGGGGAAGGTAACGGAACTGGCCCGCCAGCTTGTGGAAGCGGCGGGGCGGAATGCTTAGCCCGCGGCTAAAAGCCGGACCGGAGCTTTGCGGAGGAACCATGAAACGGATCGTTACCTTTGGTGAGATTATGATGCGCCTCAATCCCGAGGGCTACCTGCGTTTTACCCAGGCCGGGAAGTGGGAGTTAAGCTACGCAGGGGGCGAGGCCAATGTGGCCGCCTCCCTGGCCCAGTTTGGGCTGGACGCGGCCTTTGTTACCAAGCTGCCCAGGCACGAAATCGGCCAGAGCGCCCTGAACGAGTGCCGCCGCTACGGGGTGGACACCAGCCTGATCCTCCGGGGGGGCGAACGGCTGGGGCTGTATTTCGTGGAGAAGGGGGCCAGCCAGCGGGCCAGCAAGGTTATCTACGACCGTTCCGGGTCCGCCATTGCTTTGGCAAAACCGGAAGAATTCGATTGGAATAAGATCTTTGCCGGGGCGGACTGGTTCCACTTTACCGGTATTACCCCGGCCTTAAGCGATAACTGCGCGGCCGCCACCATGGAAGCGCTCAGAACCGCCCGTAGCCTGGGCATTACGGTAAGCTGCGACCTTAACTTCCGCAAAAAGCTCTGGACCAGTGAAAAAGCCGGCCGGGTGATGGGGGCCCTTATGCCCTTTGTGGATATCTGCATCGCCAACGAGGAGGACGCCGCCGATGTGTTCGGCATCCGTGCGGAGGGGGCCGATGTTAAGGGAGGCGATGTCCGGGGGGAAACGTATATCTCCGTGGCAAAGCAGCTCTGCGACCGCTTTAACTTTAAGAAGGCCGCCATTACCCTGCGAGGCAGCCTTTCCGCCAGTGATAATAACTGGTCCGCCATGCTGTACCAGGGAGGGGAGGCCTTTTTCGCCCCCAACTACCGGGTCCACATCGTTGACCGGGTGGGGGGCGGGGACAGCTTCGGGGCGGCCCTCATCTACAGCCAGCTTTCAGGCTGGGATAACCAGCGGTCCATCAACTTTGCCGCCGCCGCTTCCTGCCTCAAGCACTCGATAGAACACGACTTTAACCTGATTAGCCTGGACGAGGCGGAAGCCCTGGCCGCGGGCAACGCCTCCGGCCGGGTGCAGCGTTAGCCGGCCGGGTGCTGCCTGCCTGCAGGCAGGCAGGGCCTTACGCGGCGGGCTTACTCCACCCAGCCCTTAAGTTTCTCGTGGGCGGTTTTAAGCTCCTGGATAATGCCGATATGCTGGGGGCACTTTTTTTCGCAGAGACCGCAGGCGACGCAGGAACCGGCGTCCTGCTTGGCGCGGACAAGGAACATATAGGTCCGCCGGGAAGGCTCAAAGGTGCCGAACATCACCCCGTCGTTGTACTTGCCAAAAACCTGGGGAATATTAACCCCCTGGGGACAGGGAAGACAGTATTCACAGCCCGTACAGGGAACGGACTTCATGGAAAGGTACTTCTCCCGCACCCCGGCGATAAGTTTTTTGTCCTCGTCGTTTAGATTGCCGGGAACCGCGTCAGGCTTGGAGAAAATCTCGATGTTGTCCTTAAGCTGTTCCAGGGTACTGACCCCGCTCAGGATGGTACTGACCTCCGGGTAGTTCAGCACGTGCCGGAAGGCCCACTCCACCCCGCTGCGCTTCACCGGGTACGCGTCGTACAGAGCCTGGACCGGGGCGGGGGGAAAGGCCAGGTTGCCCCCCCGCAGGGGCTCCATAATAACCAGGGCGCAGCCCTTCTTCCCCGCGTCAACAATGGCCTGCTCCGTGGCCTCCCGGTCCACATCGATCAGATTCTGCTGAATCTGCACCATTCCCCAGTCGTAATAGTCCAGCACCGGCTTAAAACCGGCATAATCCCCGTGGTAAGAAAAGGCAATCGCCTTAATAAGCCCCTCGGCGCGGAATTTTTCGTACTCCTCAATAGCCCCGCTGCTTTTAATCGCCTCCCAGTCCCGGGCCTGAATGTTGTGGATCAGGTACAGGTCAAGATAGCCGGTCCGCAGTTTTTTCAGCGTGTTTTCCAGGTTACGGCGGGCGTTTTCCAGCACCGTCTTCCCGCCGCCGGAACTTAAATCCGTCATAACCCCAAAAGGCTGCTTCGTGGCAATCTTCACCTTTTCCCGCCGACCCCCCTCCAGGGCCTCCCCCAGCACCTCCTCGCTGGTCCTATTGTGGTACCCATAGGCGGTGTCAAAATACGTCACCCCGTGATCCGCCGCGTAGCGGATCATCTCCCAGGCTTTTTCCCGGTCCACTTCCCCGTGGTCCCCCGTGACAATCCGGGGGAGCCGCATACACCCCATACCAAAGGCCGATACCTGAAATCCGAGCTTCCCAAACTGGCGATACTGCATGGCGCCCTCTCCTTGTCGAGTAAAATGGGACCCTTCCAAGCCCCTGTGTCAAGAAATCTGAATTCTGATGTATCGGATTTTAAAGGTTAAAGTTAACGTTAAGTCAAGGGCCTGATTGACGTTTTTATATAACCAGGGTATTCTGATCAAAACCTTTTAGGATCGAAAGAGAAGGCAGGGTTTCATGGCCGATTTACCGGACGAAGTTATTGATTGCCATGTTCACATTTTTCAAACCATCGACGGTTTTGGCGGCCAGGGGGAACTACGTTCCATAGGAAATGGAAGGGCCCGCTGGGTGACAGGCGGTGAAATACAGGTTCTGGCGGATAAAACAGATGACTGCTCATACCCCAAGCTGCTGCGGCTTATGGAAGCGCACAACATCTCCCGGGCAATCATGCTTCAGGGCCCGCTGCTGGGCTTTCAGAATGAGTATGTACACGAAGCGCAAACCGCCTGCCCCGGCAAGCTTTTCGGTATGGGGGTTTTCGATCCTTATGCGGTACATGCCGGTGATATTATGCGGCATTTCTATGAAGACTGGCATTTTTTAGGTTTTAAATTTGAGGTAAGCGAAAGCGCCGGACTAATGGGCTGCCATCCCGATTTTGAACTTGACGGCCGCTATATGCGTCCTGTTTGGGAATACAGTAACGCGAAACAACTGCCTGTCAGCATAGACATGGGGACCTTTGGCGAAAAAAGCATGCAGATTGATCGGCTTGCAAATGCCGCCCGCTCGTATCCTGATGTACGGATTGTTGTAGAACATCTTTTTTTCCCCCACCGGGATCATTATACGGAAGTCGAAGACGCGTTGAAGCTGCTGGCCCCCTTTGATAATGTATGGTTTACCTCAGCGGCGCTGGCAAATAGTATTATGCCGGAAGCCTATCCTTACCCCTCTGCAATCCGGTATCTTCAGTTGGTAAAACAGATAACGGGCTGCGGGCGCCTGCTTTGGGGCAGCGATATTCCCCTGGTGCTGAACGGCGCAAGTTATAAAGAACTGTTGGAATATATCGCGGATGCCCGTGTATTTACCGATGACGAACTTGAGAATATCTACGGGAAAAACGCTAAACTGGTATACCGGCTGCCCTAGCAGCCTGTTGCACTTGTGGATTTTTTGCATAAATATGCAAAAAATCCCGATCAATAGGCACGCTTTCGGAGTTTGTAAGGTATAAATATTCACTATCGTGAATATTTATACCATTTTAAGCGCGAAGCGCAACAAACTCCTGGCAGCCGCGGACAGTTCGTGTCTGCTTGACAAAAGAACCCAGGAGCAAGCTCCTGGGTATAGGCCGCGCCTTCCGATACGAGCGGGAATCCGGAAGGTATTACTCCCCGGACACGAATTAAGCTTAGGTTCTTCCCAGCAATTTCTTAAGGTACTTCATGCTCTTATGAATAGACTCTTTGGCATAAAGGTCCCTGTCGGTGATGCGGTCATCAAACTTCATCCACGATTGTTCAACGATCAGGTGAAGGCCGGAAGCCATGGGGCTTTTGCTGTCCAAAATCTCAAGGGCGCGGGGAATGTCCACATTACCTTCACCCAAGGGGCAGCCCCAAGCCTGTAAAGGTACAAACCCCGAAGCAGGGTCGTTGTCAAGGATAACCATGTCCTTGATATGGGTGGTGAATGCAAAGGGCGCCAGTTCTTCCACCTCTTTGTTGGCGTCATTGAATACGGCAAACCCGTTGGCCGTATCCAGCGCGCAGCCGACAAATTTGCTGTTCACGCGGGTAAAGATGTCCACAAATTCACTGCCCAAAAAATCACAGTGATTTTCCAGGGCAAAGTGTATCCCGGCATCTTCGAAAATTTTGCCGGCCTCAATGAGGTTCTTAACGACAAAATCTATATGTTCCTTGAGGGGGTAATCCTTGTTATAGCGGGAGCTTACGACGTTCATCTTGCCATAGCCGGCGCGCATAATTTTGATGCCCAAAAACTGTGCCTTTTTAATCTGTTTTGCCAGGTCGGCACGGGTCTTGGCACTTTCATTGCCGGTAAGTCCAAAGATGTAGGGGCAGCCTAGTTCAAGTTCCACGCCAACGCTGTCGATATGAGCCTTTAACTCATCAAGCTTGCCCTGATCATCCGGCAAAAGCGGCATCCCTCCCTGATGAAAAACAGAGCCGCCAAGTTCATTAACCTTGGCTGTCTGCCATTTGATCCTCTCAATCTGATCGGTGATCGTCTGCGGCGGTTGATAAACAAAACCTACAAATCCCAGTTTCATCGTGTCTGCATGACGCATATCGTCCTCCTTATGGTTAGTATTTTTTTAAGGCATCTGCCCCAAAACCCTAGTTTACCCCTTGACCGAACCGGATGTCAAACCACTGATAAAATAACGGTTAAAAATGATAAACACCAGGATCATGGGGACGATAGCAATAGCCGTCCCAGCCAGCATCAGATTCCAGTTCGAGGCCGTCTCCCCGTTGCTTTTAAGATTGACAACCCCGACCACCAGGGGCATACGCGACTTATTAGCCATGGTGAACACCAGCGGCATCATGTAATCATTCCACGCTGCCCGGAACTGCATAATTCCGATAGTTGCGATCAGCGGTTTGCAAAGGGGGAAGATAATTCTTAAGAATATTTGGAAAAAATTGCATCCGTCAATCCGCGCCGCCTCGTCTATCTCGCGGGGGATTGTATTGATAAAACCCCGGGCGATAAAAAGGCTGGTGACATCCAGCGCAAAAACACGGATAATTATGACGCCCCACAGGGACCTGTTGATGCCAAAAAATTTAGCGATCATCACAATCGGATAAAGGGTCAGGCTTCCCATGGAAACAAACATCGACGACAATACCAGGGCGAATATTAACTCCTTTCCCGGGAAACGTCCCCGATCAAAAACATAACCGGATACCGTACAGGTGATAATTGTCCCCAGCACGATAAAAAAGGCCAGGTGCACACTGTTAATGGTGTACCGGCTGAAATTGGCCGTCTGCCACGCCTTAACATAATTTTCCAGGGCAAAATGCTTGGGGATAATGGCGTTAGGATTGGCCAGAATATCCATATTGCTCCTAAAGGAGGCCATAAGGGCGTAAAATACCGGAAACAGCGCCACAATAACCGCACAGCCTAAGAAAATATAGATTGACACGGTCGATAAGCGCCGCGCAAGTTTTCTTCTAATAACCTGATGTGATGCCATGCTAAACTCCGACCGACTTTATTTAATCAAAATTCAAACGCTTGCTGAATCTAAGATAAACAAACGTAACTATCCCCAGAAATATTCCTATGATCACCGACATGGCGGAGGCATAGCCTACTTCCACCCGCCGGGACGCATATCCAAAAAAATACTTAAAAATATACGTCATACTGACTTCGGTTTTTCCCGCCGGCTGCCCGTTGGTGGACGCCAAAACCAGGTCATTAACCTTGAGGCTGCCGATAATCGCGTTCAGGAGTACAACCCGAAAGATAGGCCCTATCAGCGGGAGCGTTATTCTTATAAACCGGCTCAACCCGCTGCACCCGTCCAGGGTAGCGCAATCAATTAGTTCCTTTGGAATGCTTTGCAGCGCCATCAGGAAAAAGATCATATTGATTCCCACATAGCACCAGATAGACGCCAGCATCAGCACAAGCAGGGCTGTCCATTTGGATCCCATCCACTCAACGGGCGCGGCTATAATGCGGATATTCATTAGCATAGTGTTAATAACGCCCCTATAGGCCGCGAACATCAAGGAAAATACAAGTCCCACAATCGCCGTACTGATAATGGTTGGCAAAAAGAGCGAGACGCGGAAAAAAGTTGTCCCGCGAAGTCCCTTGTGCAGGAGCACCGCAAAAAGCAGGGCCAGGGGTATTTCTATAACAATTTTACCGCCCAGGAA
This sequence comes from Treponema sp., assembly GCA_031274285.1. Taxonomy (GTDB): domain Bacteria; phylum Spirochaetota; class Spirochaetia; order Treponematales; family Breznakiellaceae; genus JAISFT01. The sequence goes on from JAISQJ010000017.1 coordinate 27,503, forward strand.
CAGGGTGTTCAGGAATGATTCCCAAAACGACTTATCCCGCTGAAAAATACGGATAAAATTATCGGCGCCGTTAAAAACCGCGGGGCGGATACCATCGAAATTAAAGACACAGTATCTGATAATATACAGTATCGGCACATAGGTAAACAAGAAAAATCCGATTAACATCGGCAGAATCATAAACACCGCCTGCGTCGAATCGCGGCCAAAAAACGGAAGCGAATTCCTCTTTTTTTGACTATAAAGCTGCGCCATGCAAGTTCTCCCGGTTGTTCCCAAGATGCGCGGGGACATAGGCCCCGCGCTGGTTTTTACTACGGCGGTATTTTAGTACTTGGACATCCTAAAGGATTCCCGCCGGGCGGCCGGCAGGGTGGACAGGGCAGCATTGTACCGCCTATCCACATCCCTGATGATCGCGGCCGTATCCCGTCCCAAGGCTCCGGAGAACATACCCAGAGTCGTGGGGTTGATCAGGTCGCCTTCAATCGGAAGCTGGAATTCGGGGTCCGATGGAATTAACTTTAAGCTTGGCATGCTGGCAAATTCGGCAAAGCCGTTCTGAGACGGCGTGGTTTTTGCCATTGCTATTGCTTCCTGCCGGAAGGGGATATAAAGAGCCTGCTCATACATTTCCGCCGACCATTCATCCGAATAGAAATACTCTAGCACCTTCATTGCCTTTTCAGGGTGGGTCTTTGCCCGGGACCCTACGCAGAGAAGATTCAAACAATCGGCGATATCCGGCTGCCGTATGGTGGTCTCTGTATACAGGGGGATCGGAATAACCTTCCAGTTGCACTTGGCGGGGAACTGTTCGGTATAAACGCCGATATCAAAACTGGCCCCGGGGATCATGGCTACCCGGCCTTCGGCAAATTGGGCCCGCATTTGATCGGCATCCATATCCGTGGCGCCGGGAAGCACACTGCCGTCGGCAATCATTCCCATAATCATGTCGAAGATCGGCAGAAACTCGCTAAAGCGGTATTCCAACTTAACGGGATCAAGGCCGGAGAATCCAACGCTGGGCGCACCCAGGAAACGGCAATAGACGCTGGCCGTCCAGTTGGATTTTAGGCCCAGGACCCAGCCAAATTCGTTCCCCCCGCCGTTTTGCGTGATAACCTTTGCCGCCTGCCGGATATCGGCCAGGGTCTTGGGGTAGGCAAGATTGTTTTTCTTAAAAAGATCGTCATTGATAATAAACTTGTAGGTGGTAAGGCTGTAAGGAAGGGTGTAAACCTTACCGTTGATAATATGCTGGTTGGTGATAAGGTATCCGTCATATTTTGAAATCAGCGCAGGGCCGCCGGGCATTTCCTCCAGCGGGACAATCCACCCGGCATCTGCGTAATCGGGAACCCCATCCCCGGTCATACGGAACAGATCCGGCGCTTCGTTTGTCTGCGCGGCAATCTTTACGGTATCGTGGTAGTCGTTGCCAAGTACCGTATATTCAATCCTGATACCCTGTTCCCTGCCGATACCATTGTTGAACCGCGCTATTTGCTGTTCCCGCAGAGCCTTCTCATGTGCACTGTTGGTCCACACCGTGATGGTTTCCACACCGCCGCCCGCGGTCCCCTGTTGGGAACGGCCGCCGGCGGCAAGCGGCGCCAGGGCCAATACGATTAGCGCCAACATCAAACCAAAAATCCGTTTCATACTTCCTCCTCATAGATACTTTTTATCAAAAAAGTATGCGTAATTGTGAGGGCATCCACGGAAATTGTCAAGAAAAAATGTTCAAGATTAGGCCCTTACCTTATGTAGCTGATCTTTTGCGGATCGATGTCGTGGGGTTTCCCCGTGTCGGCGGCGCGGCCCACGGCCACCGCCAGGCCGAATTCGAAGCCCTCCGGGAAGCCCAGTTTCCCCTTCCAGTAGGAGGCGGTTTCAGGATCGTTGAAGATTACGTTGGGCAGGCCCAGGATGATGCTCCCCAATCCCAGAGCGGTGGCGGCGATGCTTACATTCTCCGCGGCGATGCCCGTGTCGGTATGGGCGTTGTTCCTGACCGCCAGGAAGAAGGAGACCGGGGCGTCGTAGAAGATCTTGTTGTTCCGGGATTCAATGCGCTCCACCACGGCGGTTTCCCCCTTTTTGACAAAATAGGCGATGATCGCCCGTTCCGCCTCCTCGATAAGAGCCTTGTTCTGCACCACGATCACGTGCACCGGCTGGGAATTGTTGCCCGAAGGGGCGGCCAGGGCTGTTTTAGCCAGCAGATCGATGGTTGCGTCATCTACCTTTTCACCGGTATAGGCCCGGACTGAACGGCGTGCGAACATAGCGTCGATGGTTGAATTGGACATACTGCCTCCTTGTATTTCCCTCAGTCTATAGCGGAATACTAGGAATACACAAGGGGGCCGGCATTTGTTCCCAAGCGGCCGTGCGGGTGAATCCTCCGGAAGCTTGGCTACCCCTGGCTGCCGTCTTGCATAAATTTACAGTTTTTTGTATGATTATGCAGATTGAGGATGGAACCACTCCGAAATGTCGGAATTTGGGCCGCCTCAAGGCGGAGGAGGACAGGATGATCCGGATGAAGGGGGTAAACAAGTTCTTTGGGACTCTGCAGGCCCTCAAAGATGTCAATCTGCATGTCCGGGAAGGGGAGAAACTCACCATTATCGGCCCTTCCGGTTCGGGCAAGAGCACCCTCATCCGTTGCGTCAACGCGTTGGAGGAGCCCAGCGACGGGGAAGTGTACCTGAACGGCGAGTTGTTGATGCGGGGCAACCGTACCCAGCTTGTACGCTCCTGCTGCGCCATGGTTTTTCAGCAGTTCAACCTGTACCCTCACATGACGGCCCTTCAAAACATCACCCTGGCCCCTATCAAGCTGCAGAAAAAGAGCAAGGCGGAGGCCGAGGAGATTGCCTACCACTTTCTGGACGTGGTGGGCCTGCGGGACCAGGCCGGGCAGTACCCGTCCACCCTTTCCGGGGGCCAGCAGCAGCGGGTGGCCATTGCCCGGGCCCTGGCGACCCGGCAGAAGATACTCCTCTTTGACGAGCCTACCAGCGCCCTGGACCCGGAGATGGTTCAGGAGGTGCTGGACGTAATGATTAGGCTTTCCCGGGAGTCCATTACTATGGTGGTGGTAACCCACGAGATGGGTTTTGCCCGGCAGGTGGCGGACCGGATCATCTTTATGGATAACGGGGTCCTGGTGGAAGAGGGACCCCCGGAGGAATTTTTTGAGCATCCAAAAAGCGAACGCACCAGTGCGTTCCTGAGTAAAATTTTACGCTAACAGGAGGTAACGGAATGAAGGTAGCGAAGAAATTAGTTTGCGCGGCTTTGATTCTGTTGGCAGCGGCCGGTACTGTATTTGCCGGTGGAAAAAAGGACGAGGCCCCCGCGGCCCCCAGCACGGGGAACGCGGACCTGGACAGAATTGTCCGGGCCGGGCTCCTCAAGGTGGGGGTGAAGTCCGACGTTCCCGGTTTTGGCCTCTTGAACCCTGATACGGGGAAATACGAGGGTCTGGAAATCGACATGGCAAAACTTATCGCCAAGGAGATCTTTGGGGATGAAAACCGGGTGGCCTTTACCCCGGTAACCGCCAAGACCCGGGGGCCCCTGTTGGATAACGGCGATATCGACTTTGTTATCGCCACCTTTACGGTGACGGAGGAACGGAAACTGACCTACAA
>JAISQJ010000114.1 GCA_031274285.1 Treponema sp.
CCCCCCCCCCCCCCCCCCCCCCCCCCCCCCCCCCCCCCCCCCCCCCCCCCCCCCCCCCCCCCCCCCCCCAACTATATATAAAGACTTACATGAAAACATGATACCCTACTTTACCGGCAACCGTTGAATTCTGTCAAGTGCACGCATCACGGTGCAGCACGTCTTGGCCAGGGGGCTGGGGGGTAGGCCGGGACCGTGGCCCGGCCGGAGGGGGGGCTACGGAGGGCGAAGGCCGGAGGCTTTCGCCCCTTGTTCGTGGTAGCGGGCCCCCCCTGTCCTTGTGTTTGTCAATCGGGGCCGGTAGACTTGGCTAAAAAAGGGCGCATGGCGTGGGAGCGCGGGTGCTTGGGCCGGAGGGAAACATGGCGGTGCGGCAGATTTTTGTGGAAAAAAGGCCGGGATTTGACGGAGAGGCGGCGCGCCTGCGGGAGGACCTGGCAAATTTTTTGGGCCCCCGCTACCCGGAGCTGGGCGGCTTAAGGGCTCTGCGGGTGCTGAACCGTTACTTTGTCGAGGGTCTAAGCGAGGAGCAGTTCCGCCTGGTTACGGCCCTGGTCTTTTCCGAGCCCCAGTGCGATCAGGTGTTTGACGAAATTCCGGCGGAGCCGGGGGACCGTCTGTTCGGCATTGAATACCTGAGCGGCCAGTACGATCAGCGTTCCGACTCCGCGGAGCAGTGCGCGGAGCTGGCTGCGGGGGAGCGGCCCCGGATACGGAGCGGGCGCTTCTTCATCCTCAAACCCGGTAAGCTGCCCGTCTCCGATGCCGCCATGGAAGGGCTTAAGGCGTACCTTATCAACCCGGTGGATTCCCAGGAGGCTTCCCTGGATGTTCCGGCCTCCCTGGAGGAGGGGGCGGCGCCGGTGGAGGAGACCCCGGTCCTGCGGGGTTTTACCACAATTCCCGAAGGTCCTGTCCCCGAAGGCTCTGTCTCCGAAGGCCCCGCCGGGGACGGCTGCCTGAGCAAGCTCGGGCTTGAAAAGCTGGGCCGGGACTACGGCCTGGCCATGAGCGGCGATGACCTGCGCTTCTGTCGGGATTATTTTGTCTCCCTGGGGCGGGACCCCAGCCTGGCGGAACTGCGGGTCCTGGACACCTACTGGTCGGACCACTGCCGGCACAGCACCTTTACTACCAGGCTGGACCCTGTCCGCATCGACGATCCGGCGCTGGGGCGGGCCTGGGAACGTTACCAGGCGGCCCGGCGGGAGGTATACGGCCCGGCCGCAACCGACTGCTCCCTGATGGACCTGGCTACCATCGGCGCGAAGGTCCTTAGGCACCGGGGCCTGGCGGCCCAGGTGGAACAGTCCCCGGAGATCAACGCGTGTACCGTCAGGGTAGAGGCGGAGTTTAGCGACGGCGGCCGGGAGCCCTGGCTGCTCCTCTTTAAGAACGAGACCCACAACCACCCCACGGAAATTGAGCCCTTTGGGGGGGCGGCCACCTGCCTGGGCGGGGCTATCCGGGACCCCCTTTCCGGCCGGGCCTTTGTGTACCAGGCCATGCGGATCACCGGGGCCGGCGATCCCAGGGAGAGCCTGGACCGGACCCTGCCGGGCAAACTCCCCCAGGCAAAAATCGCCCGGGATGCGGCGGCGGGGTACTCGTCCTACGGTAACCAGATAGGGCTGGCCACGGGCCAGGTGGCGGAATTCTACCACCCCGGTTTCCTTGCCAAGCGGATGGAGCTTGGGGCCGTAATCGCCGCGGTCCCCGCGGCCTGGGTGCGCCGGGAGGAACCGGCGGAGGGCGACACGGTCATCCTGGTGGGGGGAAAGACCGGCAGGGACGGAATCGGCGGGGCCACCGGGTCCTCCAAGATGCACTCCGGCGTCTCGGTGAAAACCGCCGGCGCGGAGGTGCAGAAGGGGAACGCGGTGGAGGAACGCAAGCTCCAACGGCTTTTCCGAAACCGCCGGGCCGCGGCCCTTATCAAGCGCTGCAATGACTTCGGCGCCGGGGGGGTCTCGGTGGCGGTGGGGGAACTGGCCCCCGGCCTGGACATCGACCTGGATGCGGTACCCAAGAAATACGTCGGCCTTAACGGCATTGAGCTTGCCATTTCCGAATCCCAGGAGCGGATGGCGGTGGTGACGGCCCCCCAGGATGCACAGGAATTTATGGCCCTGGCCGCGGCGGAAAACCTGGACGCCGCCATTATCGCCCGGGTTAGGCCGGAAATCGCCGCACTTCGCATGAGCTGGCAGGGCAAAACTATCGTGGACCTGGGCCGGGAATTCCTGGATTCCGGCGGGGCCCCCCGCCGGGCGCAGGTCCGGATCGCCGGGCCGGAAACGGTCCCGGAGCGGGCCCAGGGCGGCTTCCAGGGCGATCTCCAGGGCGGCCCTCAGCACGGACCCGAAGGCGATCCCCGGGCCCTGCTGGACAAGCTGGAGCGGGAACTTGGGTCCCTGCGCTCCTGCAGCCGCCGGGGCCTGCAGGAACGGTTTGACGGGTCCATCGGCGCCTCATCGGTGCTGTTCCCCTGGGGCGGCGCCGGGCAGGGCACCCCGGAGTGCGGCATGGCGGCCCTGCTCCCCTCCCTGGAACGGCAAAGCCGTACCGTCAGCCTTCTCTGCTTTGGCTATGACCCCTATTTCATGGCCCAGGACCCCTACCGGGGCGCCAAGGGTTCCATCCGGGAGGCCCTGGCCAAGTTCAACTGCCTGGGCGGGGACTACCGGGCCGCCTGCCTGAGCCTGCAGGAGTATTTTGAACGGCCCGAAAGCCCGGAAACCTGGGGAAAACCCGCGGCGGCCCTGCTGGGGGCCCTGGAAGCCCAACTGGAACTGGGGGTCCCCGCCATTGGGGGCAAGGATTCCATGTCCGGCAACTACCGGGACCGGGATTTGGGCATTGACCTGGCGGTGCCCCCCACCCTGGTTGCCTTTGCCGCGGGAACCTGCGCGGCCGGGGCCGTCCGTTCCGGGGCCCTGGAAAACCTGCCGGGGGCCCCGATAATCCTGCTGGGCCAGGATGCGGGGGAGGCCGGCGAATGGGATCGCTTCCGGGCCAACATGGCGGCCCTGCGGGAACTCGGTGATGCGGGGCTGATCGCCGCCGCCTACCCCGTGCAGGCCGGGGGGACCGCCCTCAGCCTGGCGCTGATGGCCTTTGGCAGCGACGTGGGGGTGGAGGCGGACCCGTCCTCCTTCCCCCTGGCCGAGGGGCCGGAGTACCAAGGTTCGGCGCTGATCCAGTTGAAGCTCCCGGCCGCCGGGGGCCCTGGGGAGCGCGGCATAGACGACCGGGCCGAGGCAATTCTGGAACGGGCCGGCCCCTGGGCTGTCGCGGGCGTCACCCTGGGGGAACCGGTTTTCCGCATCCGCGGAAAACAGGGATCGGCCGCCGGGTCCGCTGAACTGCCCCTGGCGGCCCTGCGCCGGGCCTACGAGCGCCCCCTGGCCCAGGTATACCCCCCCGCTGCCGGGGGGGGACAAGACGCCGGGGAGGAGGATGCAAAACAGGACAGGACGGAGCAAGACGCTGGGGGAGAACAGAGCAGAGCAGAACAGGACGCCGCCCTGCGGCCGCGGGCCCGCTTCAGTGTGCCCCAGGGCCCCCTGGTCATCCTCCCGGTGTTTCCGGGGACCAACTGCGAATGGGACATGGAGCGGGCCTTCCGGGAGGCGGGGGCCCGGACCAGGCTGCTCATCTTCCGCAACCGAAACCGGGAGGACATCGCCGCCTCGGGCAGGGAACTGGCGGAGGCCCTGGCCCAGGCCCAAATTTTAGCCATCTCCGGGGGCTTCAGCGCCGGGGACGAGCCTGACGGTTCGGGAAAATTCATCGCCAACGTGCTCCGTTCCCCGCGGATCGCGGAGCAGGTAACCGGCCTGCTGGAACAGCGGGACGGCCTGATCTTGGGAATCTGCAATGGCTTCCAGGCCCTTATCAAGCTGGGGCTGGTGCCCTACGGCAGAATCATGGATGCGGACCGGGCCATGCCCACCCTCACCTTTAACCGCATCGGCCGCCACGTGTCCCGGATGGTGCGAACCAGGGTCATGTCCAAACTTTCCCCCTGGCTTGCCCTGGAGGAACCGGGGGCGGTCCACATTCTGCCCGTAAGCCACGGTGAAGGCCGGCTGGTGATCCGGCGGCAGGAGGGGGAGGCCCTGTTCAAGCAGGGTCAGGCCGCCTTTTGCTATGTTGACGCCGCGGGGAAGCCCACCATGGCGGAACCCGACAACCCCAACGGTTCGGATTTTGCCATTGAGGGGATGAGCAGTCCCGACGGCCGGGTCCTGGGAAAGATGGGCCACTCCGAGCGCCGGGGGGATTTTGTACACATCAACATCCCCGGCCCCAAGCGGCAGCGAATCTTCGAGGCGGGAATTGCGTATTTCAAGTGATGACTGCCAGGGAGGCTACACCGTATCTACCCTATTGATGCTGTTGAATCTATCGGCGAGCCCGGCAGGGATACCCCTAAGCCGGCCACAAGCGGCTGCGCCGCTTCGGTCAAGTGGTCGTCTTAGGGGCCCCTCTGCCGGGCTCGCCACCCAATCCAACTGCACCGGTAGTCTCCTTCGGTTGTAGCCTCCCTGGGCTTAGGGGGGAAGCGATCCGAAAACTCATTAACGGTGCGCTAAAAGCGCATAGTTTTGGGAAAGCCTTTGGCTATAGTTTTCTGATTTCTGCCAGTGACAGCCCAAGGGTTTCCTGTATCTGAGTGGAACTTAACCCGATTTCTCTTAACTTCCGGGCGCTTTCAAGTTTCTCCCGGTGGGCCTGCTCCAAACCTAGTTTGATACCTTCTTCCCGGCCCCGATCCCGGGCGTTTCCCATCCCGGATCGGTAGTCCATGGCAGCCTTCTCCCGGAATAAAGCCCTCGCCCACTGCTCCGCGTCCCGGCTCATCCTCCCCAGTTCCCGCTCCGCACTCATGATCCCTTCCTCCCCCCGGCTTAGCTCCTTAATCATCCCCGCTACCCCTTCCTTGCCCTGATACCCCAAGTATATACCCCATTTTACTTCCAACGGCAAGGTTTTTAAGGCCTCCTTCCCTTCCCGGTACCTTGCCACATAACCGTCCAGCTTGGGCAATTCGTAAAAGATTATCTCCATCACGTCGCTTAGCTGGTCGTATTCGGTTTCCTCCCGGACACTGTAGCGGCGGGGGACCTTCTCACTATTGGAGAACAGGATGCCGTTCACGAAGAAGATCTGGTAGACCCGTTTGACCTCCCGGTACTGCTTACCCCGTTTAGCCTGGCCGGAAAGCATGCGGGATCCGTAGACGACGGCCCGTATCTTAACGTCGTCGTCCCGTATACCGGCCTGCATTTCGATATCCGCTTCCTCACCGTCGTTAAAGGCAGCATGGATATCCAGGTTGACGGTTTTTCCGGTAAGGTCCTCGGGGCCTATCTCGTTGTTTCTGACGACGAGGTTCCTGACGGGACGCTTGATACAGGCAGAGAGGAGGGAGCGGAGGGCTTCATGGGAGTCCCCGCTTGGGCCTGCGAACAGGGCTTTGAAGACCACGTCGAGGGTAAGGTTGAGCGATTTACCCTGGGAGGCGAGCTTCTTAGCCTTACGGATGAGCTTCGGGTTGTCACGAAGCTCTAAAACTTTAAAGGTTTTCACAGCTATATAAGGGCGCGATCCTGCATGGCGCTTGCTTCCGGCGGGAAAAAAGTTAAAAAAAGTTGTGCCGTACGGAGGATACACCTGATTATCCCCACCGGCCGGGTGTATCCTCCTTGGGCTTAGGGGGGGAAGCGTGGCGCTTAGCCTCCCTGACCCTCTTTTTCGGGGGTCAGGGTCTCTTTGACGCAGGCGCTGATAGCGGAGGTGAGTTCTTTGACCATCTGGTTGCGGATGCGTAGGGGGAGGGCGCTGATTATGTCCTCGTCCTCGGCCAGATCGTCGTAATGGGGGTCCAGTTCGCTCATAAAGAGCCAGTAGGGCTCCACATTGAGGGCGGCGGCCATTTTTTCAATGAGCTTGACCGAAGGGAAGCGCTTGCCCATTTCGATTTGGCCGATGTAGCTCACATCGGTATCGCATAGCTGCGCCAGCTTCATCTGTGAAATTTTGCTGGTTTTCCTGAAGCGTTTTAAATTTCGGACAAAATCGCCTTTCAGACTCATAAAAACAGGCTAAATGCTAAGTAAAAAGCTTGACACATAGCAAATAATCGGTCACTATCTATTAGCAATTTGCTAATAAGCACATTGCGTAAAAAGAGGAACCCCAGCGGCAGCGGATCTGGCAGGACACGACTACCGCCGGGGTATAGTACGTCATACCCAAGTATAGGCCGGAGGGGAGATTTCTTCAAACTTCGGGCCTGTGGCGGCGTCTGTCCTCTTTACTTCCGGGAATGTCCCGGAGGCGTCCGGGGCTCTGTTCCGGGCGGAATCATCTCTGAGGAGGGCTCTATCATGAAAAAGAGTCTGCTATTCGGAAGTATCCTGGTACTTTTACTTACCTTCGTGGCGGGCTGCGGTAGCAACAGCGATCCCGCATCGCCCCCACCTCCGGCCCCCCCGCCGCCGGTGGAAATTACCGCCGTAAACGGCTCCTTCACGGCAGCGACCGGCGATACGGCCTTCAAAGTTACTGCCACGGGCGGTAGCCTCATAGGGTCCCCCAAGGTCTACCTTAAGGATGACGGATCGGATGTCCGTATTACCGCCACCGCCACAGCGCCATCCGGCTATACGGATATTTCGGCTAAGTCTGAAAAAATCGGCAGTGTAGTGGTGATCAAGGGCCTTACCGCGGCAGCGGCTACCGGTGATGATGACACGCTCAAAGTGGGCGCCGTGACGGTAACTCTGGCTGCAGACGCACAGAGCGCACAGGTTACTAACATCGGCGGCCTGAGCAAGGTAGCGGTGGTATTGTACGACGGTACTTACACCCTGGTTGGTACTGCTAACTCTACCACTAATGGCCAGCTCAACTTTGCCGCCGGGGTATTGTCCGGCCGGGATCAGAATGCTGTGGATATTGATGAAACCCTTGATGCTCACATTGACCAAGATGTGATTGCGCTCCTTGCCAACCTGCAAACCGACGATGAATTTACCATTGGCAGCGGTGTCGTGACCGCGGTCGAATTGAAGGCGACGGGTACTACTACCGCAGGGATCAATAGTATTCTCGGCTTGACAGACGATGTTACCCTGGGCGCTGCCCTTACAACCGATGCTAACATAACGGTTCCCAGCGACGTAACCTTGACCCTCGATGCCGACCTCACCATAGGCAGCAGCTTTAGCCTTACCGTAACGGGTATGCTTGCCGGTTCCAGTGTTGTCAAGGCTGAGGGGACTGCATCCATTGTTTCCGGCGGCGTGAACTATACCACAACGGCCACCGGTGTGGCGGGGAGTGCGTTTGATGGCGCGATAACGGCTATCGCAACTGACACCGGAGTGCTGACTACCGAGTCGGTTGACCTTTCCACCACCTTCGGAGGGACAACCGGCATTGGGTCGGTAACACTCAACAATACCAGCGCAACAAAAGTGACTGACAGCTCTGATGGTACTGGCGGTACCGATCTTGCGCTTACGTCCGGCATTGCTTTTGCGACAGGCGTGACGCTTAACTATACGCAAGCCGGTACAGACGAAGGGGACGTTGACGATGCTGACGTAACGGTTGGTATAAGCGGCACGGAGTTGCAGGTAACGGACTCGGGGTATAGCAGCAGTACTACGAAAAATATCGTTCTCATCGTCTCGGACGCCCAGCTTCAGATTTCGGAACTCGTGGGCCCGGTTTTAGCGGACTTCCACATCGGTGTTGTAACAGAACGTTAACAGGGTTTCCCGGCTAGTGCCGGCGCGCCGTTAGGCGCAGGGCGGGGCGCAGGCCCCGCCTTTTTAATTTAACCACAAAGGCGCCGATGGTACTAATAATAACTGATGCGGTAATCGGCGATGGGCTTAAAGCCTACGGCGCGGTAGGCCGCTAGGGCGCTGTGGTTTCGCTTCTTCACAAACAGGCTGAGTCCCCAGCCCTCGGCGGTAAGGGTTTCGGCCAGGGCGGCGCATAGTCTGCGGCCAATACCTAAGCCCCGGCAGCGGGGCTCAACAAAGACCCCGCCGATTTGGGCACGGGTAAAAGAAAAGGCGCTGGTGTTTGCCTTGGCCACGATGCGGCCCCCCCATTCGGCCACCAGGATTCGCTGGGCCTCAAAGATATGTTCCAGATTCATGCGGCAAACCGCGGGGTTAAAGTTGGCGCCCTGGGGGAGCACCTCCTCCCGCTCGTAGGCCGTCTGCAGGGGGAGGACAGTTTCCAGCTCCCGGGGATCCGGCGCCCTAACGATGAGCCCCGAAGGGCCTGAGCGCAGGGTTTCTGCCGGGGGCCGCCGGTTCAGGGCCATAAGGCTGTAATCAATGGGGTCTATGCTTTTCCGCCCCTGGCCGCGCAGGGCTTCCTCCAGGAGCAGGACATCCTCCTGCAGACCCTGAACCGCATGGAAGGGGACCCCTTTAAGAAAACGCTGGATGGGGCGGGGCAGGCTGACTTCCTCCAGGCCGTTAAAGACGGGAAAGATGGTCTGCTTGCCGTAGATCAGCAGGGCGCTTAGGGGGCCCGGAGAATCCCAAAGCCCCCAAATCCGGTCGCCGAAGCGGGCCAGATTCAGGAAACGGGCGCAGGCGGACACGCAGTAGGACTCCCGGCGGCGCAGGGTTTCTTCCGCCTGTCCAAAATACCGCCGTCCCAGCCGCTTCCACTGGACCGTGTCCCCGGCAGTTCCCTTCCGGGGCCAAAAAATATTGAAGCCCCGGCCAGGGCGGCTCTCATTCATAGGGGAGTCTGCCCCCTGCGGGAATCCGCCCGGTCAAAACGGAAAAGGCCGCGGTAAAGGATTCCGGGGCGTAGCTGTACACCGCCAGGGCTCCGTTCACCCAGGGAACGCTTTCCAGATACACCGGGTTCAGCACGGAAAGGACAATAACCCGCTTGTTCAGGTCCTGGATATTCCGCAAAAAGCGAAGGCCTTCGGCATCGGAAAGGCAAAAAATAATGGTATCGGAACGGCGGGCAAAGGAGAGAAAATCCTGGACGCCCCGCTCGGAGGAGTACCAGTAGTTTACCGCCTCCGGGTAAGCGGCCTTGCCGGCCTTGAAAAAATCCTCATACTGCCCCGCCAGGAGCAGCCGGCCCGCGGCCTCCGGCCTAAGCACGTCCCCCCGCAGCAGGGTGACGCTCCTAACCGCCAGGTCCAGGAAAAAGGCCGCCCCTTCCAGGTTGGGAAGTTCGCTGTCCAGCTTCCCTAAGTCCGGTATGTAGGGCACCTCCCCCCGGAGGTAGCGGAATTTCACCTCCAGCACCCGCCGGGCCGCGTCCCGCACCCGGCTCCGGAATTCCGGCTCCTCCTTCATGGCCTGAACCAGGGCAGTCCACACCGGCTCGCTAAGGCTGGGGGTCTTGGAGAGCATCACAATATCATTGCCCGCCAAAAGGGCCTGCTTGGCCGCCCGGGAAAGACTCCCCGCATGGGTGGTGGCGCCGTTCATCATTAAATCGTCGGTAATCACCAGGCCCCGGTAGCCCATCTTGTCCCGCAGTATTTCCTTGAGGAAGTAGGGCGACAGGGATGCGGGGGTGGAAGCGGCCTGGGTTTGGGGAAAGGCCAGATGCCCGGTCATCACCGCGGGAAGCCCCTCCCGGAACAGAATCCGGTAGGGCACCAGTTCCCGTTCCCAGAGCACCTCAAAGGCCGCGTCGATCTTCGGCAGCACCCCGTGGGAATCCAGGTCCGTATCGCCGTGGCCGGGGTAGTGCTTGGCCGTGGGGATAACCCCCGCCGCCATTTGACCCTTCATAAAGGCGGCCCCCAAAATTCCCACCTGGGTAGGATTGCTGCCAAAGGCCCGGGGGCCGATAAGGGAGGAAGAACGGTTGGTAAACAGATCCACCGTGGGGGCAAAGTTCATGTTGATCCCCAGGGCCGCCAGTTCCCTGCCGATGTAGTAGCCCGCGGAGTACGCATCCTGCGGGTACCCCGACGCCCCGATAGCCATGTTCCCCGGAGTCTCGCTGGTGGCCCCCTTTACATGGCGAATCCAGCCCCCCTCCTGATCCGTAGCCACCAGCAGGGGAATACCGTAGGTTCCCTCCAGGCTGGCCGCCTGCAGGTCCCCCACGGTCTTGGCAAGCTTGCGGGTGTCTTCGGTATTCCAGCCAAAGATCTTCACCCCCCCAATGCGCCGGTCCCGAATCCAGTCCATGATCAGGGGCGAAGGTTCCGCCCCCACCCAGCCCAGCATAAAGGTTTGGGCCAGGGCTTCCTCGTCGGTCATGGCCGCGGCCAGCGCCCCGGCCCGGTCCTCGACACGCACGGAATCCCGGCCCCCCGCGGTCCCCGCCAGTTCGCCGAAACTGAGGGGCTCCAGGGGGACCGTAATACCGATAAGCAGGAGCAGGACGGCCGGGGGTTTAAGCATACAGCCCGTCAAGGTACTCGGCGGCGCAGTGGGCCGCAATGGCCCCGTCGGCGGCGGCAACCACCACCTGGCGGAAGGGGCTGGCCCGGAGGTCCCCCGCGGCAAAGAGCCCCGGCACCGAAGTCTCCATCCGCTGATTGGTTATCAGGTAGCCCGCCTCATCCTTGGCGGCCCCGGCCAGGGAACTCTGGGGAACGGTCCCCACAAAGATAAAAACCGCATCCGCCGCTTCCTGCCAGCTTTGCCCCGCGGCCCTGCCTGAGTTATCGCTCCTGTCCAGCAGCAGGGAATCCACCCGCTCCTCCCCCCGTATTTCCCTGACAATCGTGTTAAGCCGCACCTCGATATGCGGATTAGAGCGCACCCGCTCCACCAGACCCTTCTGGGCCCGGAAACGGTCCCGCCGGTGCAGCAGGACCACCCGGTCGGAAAGACGGGACAGGTACTGGGCCTCGTCACAGGCCGCGTCCCCGCCCCCAACCACCACTATCTTCTTGTTACGGAAAAACGGCCCGTCACAGGTGGCGCAGTAGGAAACCCCCCGGCCCCTCAGCCGCTCCTCCCCCGGCGCCCCCAGAGTCCGGTGAATCGCGCCGGCCGCCAGAATCACCGCCGGAGCCCGCTTCGCCTCGCCGGTCCCCAGGGTTACGGTAAAAAGGTCCCCCGCTTTGTCCAGGGCCGCAGCCTCCCCCGTAAGAAACCGGGCGCCGAAAGCCTCGGCCTGCCGGTGCAGGTCCTGGGCAAATGCATAGCCCGACCTGGGCCCCGCCAGCGCCTTACCCTCCGCATCATAGCGCCCCACATTGCCGGGATAATTCTCCAGCGCCTCAATGTTCAGCGCCTGCCCGCCGGGGGCCAGCCGCTCAATCACCAGAGTCCCCAGATTCGCCCGGGCCCCGTACTGGGCCGCCGTCAGCCCCGCGGGCCCCGCGCCGATGATAATAAGGTCCGCATCACAACCACTTAGCATGGGACAATTTTAGTACAAAAAGGCCCTGGGGAAAAAGCCTGCAGGACCCTTAAGGAGGGGGGAGGCGCCAGGGCGCCCGGTCTCCCCCCTGCCTCCGTAGTCCTCACTCCGTTCCGGTCTACTCCGGCACCCCCCTCCGGGGATTATTTCCGCTGAAAGCCTGCGGCCTTCAGCACCCCAACGCCCCGTCATTACTCCCCTTTAATGCATCATTGACAATTCATCCGTTATTGCCTTTTCTACAAAATTGTTTATTGATATTTTTAATTTTTTTGACACTATTGCTATTTCCCTATGTAATTCAGGTGATAAGCGTAAATTGAATTTACCCGAATATGGTTTTTCCGGCTCTACGCCCTCTTCTTTACACCATGTTATATAATCGTCAATAGAATCCTTAAATGCTCTTTCTAATTCTTCTACCGTTGTCCCTTGAAATGTTATAATATCACGGGTATTTATCACATCCCCATGAAATATTTTAGCTTCGGGATCATATTCTACCGCCCCCATATATTCCTTATATTCCATCATAATTTCACCCCTGCGTTCTCTAAAAATCTTTTCACTGAGCTAACGGCTCCCTTATCGGCTGTCTTTTGCGGATACGGCCTATGAAAAACAGCCCTTACTCCATTAAGTTTTATCCTTACTCTTGATCCTGCTCCCTCTGATATTTCAGCTCCGGATGCAATAAGGAGACTTTCAATATCCGACCATAAAATATTTGCCAAAGGCGGATATCTAAATATTGATTCTAATACCTTCCTTTGTTTAGAATTCATGTTTATATGGTACTATAAAATGATACTATTGTCAATAACCTTCACCCCGGTTTCACCTTCCTCACCGAGTGTTGACCATAATCTCCGAATATCTTTATGCTTCAAGTTCGTATGTTTCGTTTTGCCGCCGTGGTTACGGTTGTTTTTTTTCTTGCCGTTTCGGGAAGGGGGGCCGCCCAGAGTGCGCCGGGGGGCTTCCCTTCCCTGGTTCCCGATCCCCTGGCCCTGGAATACGCGGCCAGGGGAAAAGCTTATTCCTGGGAGGACCTGGCGGAGATAGCCCTGTGGGCTTCTGTCGTGGGCGCCCAGGCGGAAGGACGCCCAACCGCCGCTCCTGCGGCGGAGGCATGGATGCATACCCTCCGCGCCGCGGCCGCGGAACTGGGGGCGGAACTGGCAGAGTTGGGGGAAACGGCAGCCGGGGGTCCTGGCCCATCTCAAGATCCGGGGAAAAGGGGCGACTACATCCTTTCGTACATGCACCGGAAATTCCTTCGCTTCTACATGGCCTCCCAAACCCGGCTGGATACCCTTCTTTCCAACGGCCGGTACAACTGCGTGTCCTCGGCGGTACTCTACCTTATCCTGGCCCAATCCCAGGGCCTTGAGGTGCGGGGGGTGGCTGCCAGGGACCACGCCTTTGCTACCCTGCACCAGGGGGAAGAGTCCTGGGATGTGGAGACCACCAACCCCTACGGCTTTGATCCCGGCAACCGCCGGGAATTCCACGATCAGTTTGGAAAGCTTACGGGCTTTGCCTATGTACCGGCCCGCAATTACCGGGACCGGACTGCCATCGGCCCGCTGGAACTGGTTTCCCTGATCCTTCACAACCGCATTGCGGAAGCGGAACGCCGGGGCCGTTACGTCGAGGCCATACCGCTGGCCGTGAACCGGGCCGCCCTGCTTGCGCCGATTACGCCGGACGGAAGGGGCTTGGGAAGACAACAGGACCCCGCGGCGCCGGGGGATCAGATCGCGGCCGCCGGGGGTTTTTTTGCCGCCGGGGGTTTCTTTTCCGATCCCCGGCAGGACCTTAGAGACCGGATACTTAACTACGGCGCCTACCTCCTCAACAGCGGGAAGGAGGAAGAGGGCCTCCGCTGGGCGGCCCACGCGGAGGCCGCCTATACCGGCGGGGGGGGAACCGATAAACGGTGGCAGGACTATATCAACGCCCTGGTCTCCAACCGCACCACAAGACTGTGCCGCTCGGGGGATTTTGACGGGGCCCGGACATTTCTTTCCGGCGCGCGGCCGCTTGTGGAAGCCGCCGAGTACCGCAAACTGGAACTCCTGCTTACCAATGCGGAACTCACCGCCCTGGTGAACGCCGTTAAAGAGGCCGGCCATGCCGCCGGGGCCCTGGTCCGCCTTGATGAGGCCGAGGGGGCGGGGCTTTTACCGGCGGCCCGGGCCCAGGAATTGCGGGACTACCTCTCCCGCTGGCGGCTCCTGGATTTTCATAACCGCTTTGCCCTTGCCTTTAACCGGCGGGACTACCCCCTGGCCCGGCAAATCCTGGACGAGGGCCTGGCCGAATACCCCGGCAACCAGCGGCTGCAAAACGACCGCCGGACCCTGGAAAGGGCGGCCGGGGGAAGGTAGTACGGTTAACGAAAGCGCCGGGACCCTGCCGGCTAGGGCCGGCCCTTATCCCAGCAGGCGCAGCGTTACTTCCAGCACTTTTTCCGGCTCCATGGGCTTTGCCAGATGGGCGTTCATGCCGCAGCCAATGGCCCTGTCGATGTCTTCCTTGAAGGCGTTGGCCGTCAGCGCCACGATGGGTACGGTCTGCGCGTCCGGCCGATCCAGGGCGCGGATTTGGGCGGTCGCCTCGTAGCCGTCCAGGTTGGGCATCTGTATATCCATGTAAATAATGTCGTAGTAATGCTGCGGTGACTTCTTAAACCATTCCAGCGCCTGAAGGCCGTCTTCCGCCTCGTCAATCGTAAGGCCGGTTTCCTCAAGGATGCTGGCGGCGATTACCCGGTTAATGGCGACATCGTCGGCAAGAAGCGCCCGCCTGCCCTTAAGCTTGTCCGCGGCATCGTCAACGGCCACTTCCTCGCTGCCGGCGGCGGCCGCCTCTTCCATGGTAAGCTCGAAACGGAATTCGCTCCCCTGGCCGGCTTTGCTTTTTACCTCAATGTCCCCGCCGAAAAGCTGCACAATGCTTTTAGAAATGGCAAGCCCAAGCCCCGTACCGCCGTACTTCTGGGTGACCCCCTTGCTGCCCTGCTCAAAGGGCATAAAGAGTTTTTCCAGGGCTTTTTCGGAAATACCGATACCCGTGTCTTTGACCGAAAAATCGATCCAGGATATGCCGTTGTTTCTATTTTTTACGATTATGGAAAAGGACACGGTTCCCATTTCTCCGGTAAATTTAACCGCGTTCCCCAGCAGATTGATCAGTACCTGGCGGAGCCGCAAAGGATCGGTAAGGTAGCTGATAGGGGAAGGAATATCAAAATAGGTGCTAAAGGTAATGTTCTTTTCGTCGCAGCGGGGTTTGATGATTGCCGCCACGGTGTTCGCCAGCTTGAGCAGATCCACCGGCTCGCTGGAGAGGTCTATCTTGCCCGCCTCGATCTTGGAAATATCCAGAATATCGTTGAGGAGGCCCAGGAGGTGCTGGGAAGAAGCTTCGATCTGGCCTATGTTGCCCATCACCGCTTCCCTGTCGCCGGAATTTTCGGAAAGCTGTTTCTTCACGATATTGGTCATGCCGATAATGGCGTTCATGGGCGTGCGGATCTCGTGGCTCATGCGGGCGAGAAATTCCCCCTTATGGGCATTGGCGTTATTTGCCTCGGCCACCGCCCGTTCCAGTTCTTTCTGCTGATTCACCATTTCCGTAACATCGGACGTAGTAATGATGTAGCCGGCGTTAAGGCCGTTTTTATCCTGAAGATAGGTGGCCTTGCCCCGGACGTACATGTTTTTATCCGGCAGATACAGGATCTCCGCTTCCCGCCCCTCATTGAGCGCGGCGATGGGGTTGTAGCGGGGCTCCGGCGGGTAGAAGCTGATCTCGGAGTAGGGCCGCCCGATAGCCTGGTCCAGGGTTCTGTTGAGCATGGACAGGCCGCGGTTGTTCACGTAGATGATGTTCTCATCCATGTCGATGATCACCAGCAGATCCCGGTCCGCATCAACCAGGCTGTCGGCCATTTCGTCAAAGGAATCCGCCAGGGTGCCCAGCTCGTCTTTCACCTGGGCGTTAAACCGGAACTGCCGTTCCCCGGCGCGGAACCGGGATATTCCCTCGATGATGCGCATGATGCCGCCGGTAAAGACGGATGCCATCCAGATGGCGACCAGCACGACCAGGACGATCATAAGCCCCGCGGAAATGACCAGAGATACGGTCGTATTAAAAAGATTGCCGGAAATGGCATCCTTGGCCTCCCCGGAGGCGTTTACCAGTTTCCGGTCGGCCTCGGTAAGGATCGAGTCCAGAACGGCCTTGGTTTCCAGGGCCGGCCGCTGAAAGTCTTCGAGCCCCGCGCCTATGGCGACAAACCCAAAGCCCCGCTTGGTCTGGCCGTAGCGGCCCGTATAGTAGGGAATGGCGGCCGCGGTATTGGGCTTCCAGATGCCGCTCCAAAGGATGAGGAAAGAACCGGAGCCCCCTTCCCTGGTAAGATCGAACCAGCCGGTGCACTGGGGCGCATTGTTAAGGTAGCGGCCGTCCAGCCCGACAAGCCCCGCGGCGGTCAGTTCCGGGGCGGGCTTTCTGGACCGGGACTGGGCCTGGAACACCGGCACGCCTTCGATGAATTCCGTGTAGGGGAGGCCCGACGCCTGCCATTCATTGTAGATCTGATCCTCCAGCCAGGGTATCTCCGGATCCCCGGTTTCCGGGTTAAAGCCCACGATGGAATGGTGCCGGGGGTGGCAGATGCTGCGGCACTTATAGTCCCAAATAAAGGCGTAATTCCCCTCGAATGCGCTGGGCATTTCCACATAACGTTCCGCCATGGGAGTCACGTGATCCACAAATTCCATGATGTGATCGTGGTCCAGGGCCAGCGTTACATAGCCGCGGATGCTGCCGCCGCGGATGACCGGCGCAGCCCAGCGGATGATGCCCTTGAAGCGTTTACCATTGGGGTTTTCCCGCCCGGCATAGGCCTCCTCTTCGGGCTTGAATTCCAAGCCCCTGGCCGCGGCGTTTTCCGGGTTGTACATGCCGATAAGGCGGGACTTTACATAGGCGCCTATGACATCGGAAACGTAGACCTCGCCGGGCCCAAGGTTTTTAAGCTCCTCAAAGTAGGTTTCGGCTTTAACGTAGGTGTTGAGGCGGTTGGAAACATTCTTGCGCGCCTTGTCCATCTGGTCCGAAGTGGTCACCTTGACCAGCTCATTGCCCGCCAGGTCCACATAGGTCATTTCCAGATACAGGGGGCGGCTTTCGGTTTCCCAGAGGATCCGGGGGAGGTTGTGGTAATTGCTGTCGTTTTCCGGGTTGGACGAGGGGGAGTAGGGGCCGGTTTTCAGGGGCTCCGGGGGTATCCACGACTTGCCGTCTTCCGCCAGTACCCATGGCTGCTGTTTTATGAGGGAACCGTTTCTGTGGGTAAGAAAACGCCGGTACGCCGCCTCATCCGGCTCAAGCTCCGCGGCATACCGTATGTCGTCGTCCCGGTCGTACAGAAAATCCGCCACCTGCCGGGCAAGGTCCGTACTGGTGCGCTCGATCTGCTCGGTGGCCGATGCGTTGAGGGCTTTCACCGAATCCGCCACCGCCAAATTTCCCGTGGTTCTTAGGGCGTTGTTGGCCTCTTCGACCAGGGCCTGGGTGCGGAGGCTTAACTCCCTGCCCAGAATTTGGGACTGGCGCCAGGCCAGAACCGCGAGTATCAGCAGGGGGATGACCTTAATCACCACAAAGATGAGGATGAGTTTTGACCGCATTGGCAAATTCAGACTGTTGATGAATTTTTCAATGCCCGATTTAACGGTCATGATGAATTTACGGCCAATAAACACGCGGATACTGTAATCTAATGGGGGGAAATTCGCAATCCGGGGGGTAAGCGTTTTTTTAGGTGTACTGCTTGGGGGGTTGGTCCCATAAAGCGCCTAGCGTTTTATGGGACCAAGGGGGGGCCAGGGTAAAAGCAGGGGCTGCGGAAAGGCGAAAACCGCAAAGCGGTTTTCGCCAAATTGTCCGTGGTAGGCGGCCCCCCCTTAGAAAGGGTTTAGTGGGTGTTAATCTGGATGAGCCGCTTCTGGGCTTCGCTCCGCTTTTTGATCTCCATGCTCAGGATGCCGTTCTTGAAGGAGGCGCTTACCTGGCTGCTGTCCGCATTTTCCGGCAGCTTAAAGGAGCGGCTGAAGGAGCTGGTCCGGCGTTCCCGGATAAGGTAGGCGCCGCCCTTGTTTTTGCCGTTCTCCTTCTCCTTCTCTTCCTCGCGCTTGGATTCGATGGTCAGATTGTTGCCGTCTACGTGGACCTGGATGTCCTTCTCCTCGTAGCCGGGGAGTTCCGCTTCCAGCAGGTAGGCGTCCTCTTTCTCCCGCACATCCACCGCGGGAAGGTGGTTGAAGATCCGGTCGGCGGGGGCCAGCATGGAATCCCCAAAGAAGGATTCCAGGTAGCGGTCGAAGTCGCTGAGGGCGTTCCCGATGGTAAAAGGCCGGTACATGGTTAAAGTTTTCATGGCAGTCTCCTTGTTCGGCGGGGTGTTTTTTCCGGACCCGGCTCTGGGTGAACCTTACGGCGTCCGGGGAGGCGCGGCCCCAACGGGGCTCATGCGGCCGTCCTGGAACTTTTGCCCTGGGGGCCCGGCCTTGGGGCCGGTAAGTTCCTTTTCCCGTCAACACCGATAATATTGCAAAAACCGTGCCAAGCTTGTGGATGTTCAGCGGGAGAAGGAAAAAATTTGACCGCAAGGGCGTAGTAGGCGCACAAAGAAAGCACGAAGTAATAACTAAAAAGTAAGAAATAATAACTAATAGGTAAGAAAGACGGTTTTACTTAGAACACAGGAGGAACCAAAAAACTCTTTTTGGGGATTGGTAAACAATCAGGTCTGGGCTTTGGGTCAAAAGGTATCAGGTGGGTCGTATGCGGAATATGGCGGGTCATAATGATACAGCCCGGTCAGGGAGGCGGGAGGGATGGTTCTTTTTCGACTCAGGGGGCCGGCGGGGTCTTTGGGCAGGGTTTGAATTCCGGGGTTTAATACGAGGCGAAGGGGATGATCTCCGTAATATCCACCCGAAAGCGGGCGAAGACGGTCCAGCGGCCGGCTTCTATGCCGAACACCGGGAACTCGGCCAGGGCGATAAAGCCCCTTGCCTCCTTGGGGCGGTTCCGCTCGCTGCCCCGGAGCATGGTCCTGACCGCGGAGCGGGCCGCATCCCTGATGGTTTCCTGCTTGTAGCCCAGCCAGCTTAAGGCGGCTATCCCGTTTTCCCCGTCCTGGGCCGCGGGGTCCGGCATGCCCAGGGGACCCCTGCCCCGAGCCTGGACGCCCCGTACCTGATCGGCCCGCCAAACGGCCGCCCGGCGTATCTGTCCTTCGTTCAGGCGGTAATCGGTCCAAAGGCAGAGCTGCTGATTCCGCAGTTCCACGTCGGTGGCGTGTAAGTTCCGGTCCCCCCAGGGGATAAGTCCCAGGGGATCGCCCGCAAGGCCGGGGGGCGGGCCGAGCTCGAATTCCTCCGCAATGCCCCGGGCCCTTTCTCCGATGTCGTAATGGAAGGACCAGCCATAGATCATGGCGGAATAGAACATGGCCGCCTCTTCCAGGGCCCGCCGGCGCAGGGTTTCCACGGGCAGGGGGTACTCCTGTTCGATAAAGCCGCCGTAGATGGGCTCCACGTCTATCCGCACTTCGCCCCGCAGCACTTCCAGGTCGTGGCCGGGGTAAAAGCCCTGGGACCAGAGGGGGGCGCAGAGCACCATGCAAAAAATCAGCAGGCAAAGGCCGGCGCGGCGGATCATATCCCTTTATCGGCAAAGGCGGGACCGTGATTTATATAAAACAACGATAAAAACCACTAAGGTGCAATTCGGCGGCAAGGGCTTTTGAAAGTGCGGGCATTAGGGTCTTCTTTTTACTCCATGAAGTCTAAAATCTGGCTGTTCAAAGCTCTCTTTGTCTCACGCCAATAGGGCATATACTTGTCCATTAGAGATATAAAAATATCGTTATGATGTTTTTCGACAAAGTGTAGTAATTCATGAAGGATTACATATTCAAGACATTCGGGAGTTTTTTTTGCCAACTGTAAATTCAACCATATTTTTCGTTTCTGGATGTTGCAAGTACCCCAGCGGGAAGTCATATATTTTGTCTGCCAACTGTCACATTTAAGCCCGGTTCGATCTTCCCATTTTGGGAGCAGCCTCACGATTTCTTGCTTCAATAAGCTTCGATACCATTCTTGCACAAAGTTATCCCGCTGAAGAGCGGTGCTTCCTTCACGAACAGTAAGAAGCGCCTTGTCTCCTGAAAGGACGAGAGAATTCCTTCCGGTTCCGTGTTCAAGCAATAGAAAATACTGCTTCCCCCATACATACAGAGTTTCACCGGATATATATTCACGTTCAGACTGACGGGGCTGGGTATCGAATTTTTTTACCTGGTTTTTAACCCAACTGGACTTGGTTCGCACAAATCGTTCAATAGCATCGTCACTTATATCCAGGGGAGCAGATACGGTAACTTTTCCATTTGGAGGTTTTACATACAAGTGCATATTTTTTATGCGTTTTTTGTATACCACCACAGGAATGTCTGAAATCATTATTTGCATCAATATTCCTTTTGTTCGCAAATAATTTTAAATATCCGTTCGACTTCTGAATCGTCGTCAAGAATTTTGGATAATTCACGTTTTATGCGTTTTTCCTTAACCGGGTTGTGCCTAAACCTGTCCTGTTTGCTTTGCATTACAGCTTCATGCAAGCGGAGCGCTAATTCCTCGTCTTCGCCGCAATTATCATATAATGCTCGAAGGGCAGCGCTTTTTCTGATTTTTTCCGGGTAGGCATCGTTATCTTCGGGCTGTGTGACATTCCGGGCAAAGGCGATATATTTTTCAAGCAACTGCTCATAGGCAGTTACACCTTCTCGGCGCTCTTTAATAAGTTGCTCCAGAATAGCCGACATCCGTTCGTAATATTTTGGATTAATGAGGATTTTCTCAACAATTTTCTTGCGGATATTGTTTTCAATTGCTTCTGCGGCGCTTTCTTTATTCCCGCCTTTGCCTTTCAACTTTTCTTCCTGGACCAAGATAAAATCAAGAAGCGTAAAATCATCAAATGCGCCGAGTTTGCGGCTTTCTTCGGCAACGATATAATTATCAATAAGATAACGCATTCCAGGCTCAAATGATTTCAAATCAATGAAGTCACCGCTTGCCCGTCCGATAGTATTTTTCAGTTCAATGTAAAAATCTACAGTTTCCGCGATTTTGCCTTGCTCATCCGCCGAATACCCCGCCGCGTCCATATCCGGTTTAATTTCCGCATACGCGCGGACAAGGCGATTTGTAAGTCGGTAAAGCCGCTCGCGACTCCTTGCATAGGCTTCATCCTCATTTACATCAACGCCATTTTCACCACAGAAGTAATGAATATAGTCAAGCTCGTCACGAGGAAGGTCTACGCTTTCACAAAGGTCTTCAAGCTCTTCAATGGTTTTATCCAAATATTTTTGAGCTTCTTCAAGACGGTCTTTGATTAAGCCTTTGATATCTTCTTCTTCGTAGCCTTCAAAGGCGCCGGAAGTATACTTGTTTAGGGCATCGGATAAATCACCAAACAACTGCTTGTAATCAACGATATAGCCAAAATCTTTTTCTTCACCATCCAGACGGTTGACCCGGCAGATAGCCTGAAACAATCCGTGGTCATGCATTGGCTTATCTACATAAAGATAGGTGCAGGGCGGCGCATCAAAACCGGTAAGTAGCTTATCGACAACGATAAACAATTTCATGTTTGCGGGTTCTTCGAGAAATTTCCGTTTTGCCTCCTTCTCGAATACTTCCACCTCCTGCCCACCAAGCATAGCTCTGTAAATCTCATATTTTTCAAAAGTTTCGGTATCTTCGTCAGTGCTGACGGTATCCGTCCGCAAATCGCCTTCATGCGGAATGAATGATGAGATGATCGCGCATTTCTTGAATCCCTTGGATTGAAAAATTTCATAATATTTACAGGCCGCATAGATGGATTCGGCAACTAACATCGCATTGCCATTCCCGTTCATCAGGCGGCCCTTTGTTTCCATGTCAAAAATAATATCGCGGGCGATACTTTCAAGCCGGTTGCGGGAACTGAAAACCGTTTGCATATTGCCCCAGACCGATTTCAGTTTTGCTTTTGCGCGGGGAGTCAGTGCAGCGGTTTTTGCTTCAAACCATGCATCAATTTTTTCCTGTGATGTAATATTTTGCGGTATGTCACGGGCTTCATACCGCAGATTAAGGACAACACCATCCCTCACCCCATCATCGTATTTATATGTGTGGATGTACCCGCCAAAAATTTCAATACTGGTTGCTTTATCTTTTTTTAACAGCGGCGTACCTGTAAAACCGACAAATATCGCGTTTGGCAG
>JAISQJ010000165.1 GCA_031274285.1 Treponema sp.
AAACACGGGATAGCGGCCGAAACCGCGGACGGCGGCCTGGAGGCGGTGGAGAAGGTCAGGGAAAGCGTGGAGCAGGGCCGGCCCTACGACATCGTTTTTATGGATCACATGATGCCCGATCTGGACGGTATCGAAGCGGCAAAACGTATCCGCGCCCTGGCCGGAGGTCCCTACGCGGCCATTCCCATCATCGCCCTCACCGCCAATGCCGTGCAGGGGGCGGAGGAACTTTTCCTGGCCGCGGGCATGAACGGCTTCATCTCCAAACCCATAGAAGAGGCCGCCCTGAACGCCGCGCTGAAAAATTTTCTGCCCCAGGAAAAATATACCCTGGCGGAAGAAAGCGCGGACGGCGGCGCCGGTAACCGTAACAATTATCAGAACGAACCGCTGCTTAAAGAACTCTCCGGTATTCCGGGCCTTAATACCGAGCGGGGACTTCACTATGCCGCAGGCAACTTTGCTACCTACCGGAAAACCCTCAAACTCTTTTCCACGAGCCTTGATAAAGGCTGCACGGTTCTGCGGAAAAGCCTGGCCGCGGAGGACTGGAAACCCTACACCGTGCAGGTCCACGGTTTTAAGGGCGTCTGCGCGGCCCTCGGGCTTTCCTCCCTGGCGGACTGGGGGAAAAGGCTGGAGGATGCGTCGAAAAGCGGCGACCCCGCCCTCTGCCGCGTGGAAACAGAGGCTTTCTGTGAAGCCCTGGCCGGTTTTAGCGCATCCCTGCAAAAAACATCCCTTTTCCGGGAAGAGGCGGCCCCTAAGGCCGGGATACGCGCGGCGGATTACGCGGCAAAGCTGGCGGCCTTTGCGGAGATCTGCGAGGAGGGGCTTCCGGCCAGGGTCAAGGCCGCCGCAGAGGAACTGGAAGGTCTTTCCGTCACGGACCTGGGCGCGGCCTCCGCCGAAACCCTCGCCTCGGCCGTAAAGGAGGCCCTTGGCCTTGCCGGATCCATGGATTATGACGAGGCCGCAGAAAAACTGCGCGCCGCCGTTGAACAAATCAAAGCCGGTTACATAACCGGCTGACGTTACTTTGTTATCAGAGGAGGTATACTATGAAGAAAATTTTGGCGGTCGATGATCAATCGGAAGTTCTCAACACCTTGGTGGACTTCCTCAAAGACGAGGATTATGAAGTCTATCCGGCCAAAACAACAACCAGGGCCTTTTCCCTGCTGCATCAGGTGAAATTCGATCTTATCCTATTGGACGTGCTGATGCCGGGGATGAGCGGTATCGAGTTTCTTGATTACGCGAAGAAACAGATATGGTATGAAAATACCCCGGTTATCTATGTTTCGTCGGAGACCGATTTTAACACCGTTGCCCAGGCGATTAATCTTGGCGCCGAAAGTTATATCAAGAAGCCCGTGGAGAAAGAAGTGCTGCTCGCAAAAATAAAAGCGGTATTAAGCAAATAGAGGAGGTACAACGCTATGATCCGAATGTTAACTGCCATCACCGATCAGATCGATGATCCCGACGCGGCGGCCGCCGAAATTCTTGAACAGCTCGAACCGGAGCGGAATTTACTCAAAAATTCCGTCGGCCTCCTGGCCTGTAACTATGAATTTATTGACATGGGGGTCCTGGAAGTCCTGGAAAAGGCCCTTCCTTTTAAAATCGCCGGGGTTACGACTCTGGGAAATGCGGCCAAGGGGCTCTACGGCCAGGATTATTTGAGCATCTCGGTGCTTACCAGCGATGATGTCCGTTTTTCCAGCGCGGTAACCGGGGACCTTTCGCTGGAAAACCTGGAGCAGGAGATGAGCGGGGCCTTTGAACGGGCAAAAAGCGCCTTGGGAGCTTCCCCCAGCTTTATCCTGGCCTACCCGCCCCTCATGCCCAACCTGGAGGCCGCTTCTTTTTTTAGGAGTATTAAAAAGGTATGCCCCGATACGCCGGTTTTTGGAACTTTTTCCTGCGATCAGACCTTTAATTTCCAGGAAAGCCGGGTGATCTACGGCGGGAAAGCGTACCGGGAATCCATGGTCTTTATCCTTATGGAGGGAGAGGTTCATCCCCGGTTTTTTGTTACCTCCATTCCCGAACGGAATATGCAGAAGCAGCGGGCCATTATCACCGAGTCCGAGGGGGTTATCCTGAAACAGGTAAATAACATGCCCCTGCTGGACTACCTGGGCGGCCTGGGGCTTACGAAGGACAAGACCATCGAAGTATCTTCGACCATTCCCTTGATGATTAACTACAACGACGGGACCAAACCGGTGGCCATGGCGATATACGAAATAACCTCGGAAGGCTACGCCCGCTGCGGCGGGGATGTTCCCGTGGACGCGACCCTGGCCCTGGGGATGCTGGACTACGAGAGCATCATGGAAACCGCGGAGGCGACGGTATCGCAGTTCCCGGAGTACCAGGATATTAACGGTATCCTCATGTATCCCTGTCTGAGCCGCAGTATGCTGCTGGGAGCCAACGGCTCCGATGAGATGAAAAAAATTACCGGCCTTTTGGGGGACCGGGTCCCCTATCAGATCTGTTACGCCGGGGGTGAAATTTGCCCCACGGAAAACACGGAAGGAAAATTGGTCAACCATATTCATAATTTCACCTTCATCGCCTGTGTATTGTAGGAGAGCGGATCGTGGACACCCCTATTGCAGCAACGGATTTTTCGCTTCTCGAAGCGGGGGCTCCTATTCCCCAGGGCCTTTTGGAACATCTCAAGTCCCTGGAAAAGGAAAATTTCACCCTTAGCCGGAAGCTCAAGCGGCTCCAGGACACCATTGAGCGGAATAAGGCCCTGTCATTGGCGGAAACCAACCTGGCCGCCGTAAGGACCGCGGAGCAGCTTAAACGGGAAACCTACATGAAGCTGCTCCTGGGAAACAGCCCCGATATCATCATTCTCTTTAACCCCAACGGCTCCTTTGCCTACTGTACCGACGCTTTTTTAAAGCTGGCCCATATCGCCGACTTTGAGCTTATCAACGGCCGGCATTACCGGGAGGTCTTTGACCGTTTTACCGACGCCGCGTTTGCGGAAAAACTGCAGCGGATCTTTCGGGACTCCATACGGGACTATAAGCCGGTGTCCATGGAGGAGGTCTTTGACCTTGACGGGTCCGGGAAACCCCGGCGCTACGCCCTGCACTTTAACCCCATGAATGACGAC
Organism: Treponema sp.; assembly: GCA_031274285.1. GTDB lineage: Bacteria > Spirochaetota > Spirochaetia > Treponematales > Breznakiellaceae > JAISFT01. The sequence goes on from JAISQJ010000165.1 coordinate 3,146, forward strand.
AAGGGCCATAACGAGGGGGCCATGCTGCTGCTTCACGACATTGAGGAGGTCCTCAGCGCCAAGGAGGAGGCCGAGCGGGCCAGTTCCGCCAAGAGCGAATTCCTTGCCAACATGAGCCACGAGATCCGCACCCCCATGAACGCCATCATCGGCATGAGCGATCTCATGCCCACGGAAAACCTCACCTCCCTCCAGAAAGGCTACTTCGAGGACATGAAAAAAATGTCCCGGTCCCTCCTTACCATCATTAACGATATTCTTGATTTTTCAAAAATAGAGGCGGGCAAACTTGAAATACTGCCGGTGCATTACAATGTGTATGCCCTTTACGACAGCATCGCGTCCATGTGCGAATTTATCGCCCAGGGAAAGAGCCTGGAATTCAGGCGGGGCCGGGACCCGGCGGTTCCGGAGATTCTCTACGGCGACGAGATCCGGGTGCGGCAAATTTTTACCAATGTGGTGAACAACGCGGTAAAGTACACCAAAACAGGTTTTGTATCCTTCACCCTTTCCCATGGTCGGCGGAACAACGACGAGACCGAATATCTTATCGCCCGGATCACCGATTCGGGGGTCGGCATCAAAGAGGAAGATATTCCCAAACTGTTCGGCAACTTTCAGCAGCTCGACGCCAGGAAAAACAGGGGGGTTACGGGAACGGGGCTGGGGCTGGCGATTACCAAGAACCTCCTTGCCATGATGAATGGCCGCATTGAGGTAGAAAGCATCTACGGCCAGGGCTCAACCTTCACGGTATACCTGCCCCTGGTCCCAGGCGATCCCGGCAAGGTACAGGGCCCTGAACAGGGTATCCCCACGGTGATGGCGAAGAAGGGGGTACGGGTACTGGTGGCCGACGACGTGCCGGCAAACCTGACCGTAGCCCTGGGCTTCCTCGCCAAACACGGGATAGCGGCCGAAACCGCGGACGGCGGCCTGGAGGCGGTGGAGAAGGTCAGGGAAAGCGTGGAGCAGGGCCGGCCCTACGACATCGTTTTTATGGATCACATGATGCCC
>JAISQJ010000054.1 GCA_031274285.1 Treponema sp.
CTTATTTTTTGTATCTTGTTTCATTTTTTTGCCTCCGTTTTCACAATATTTGGATAAAATAGCATATTTTGTTACCCTGAGGCTTATCCAAAACTGAAGTTTTGGATAAGCTACCTTAAATTTGGTGGAAAAAGTGGGCCGGACTTTAGTCCGATTTGACCACTTTTTCCAAGAGCCTGGCCCAAAACCGTGCGCTTTTAGCGCACAGTCAAATAGTTTTGGGCCAGGCTCAATTGTCAAGCGTTTTTTACCACGCTGTTTTTTACCACGCGAGTTGTATATAGTTCCCCTCCGAATAATCGTTGCCGTCCGATGCCGAACATCTGCCAAACACCAAATCTCCCGTGGAATCCATTATCATCGCCGTGCCGGTTGTACGTCACGGTGACCCAGCACGCATAATCGCATGCGGCGAACGCCTCCTCGAATGCAAGCTCGCGATAGCACCCTACATTCGGAGGCCCGTCCATCCCCTCGCATTGGCCAAGCATGCATTTCCGGAAAGCGTCCCATCCGCTGTCGTTCGGCACGTCCGCCGCCACTTGCTCCACCACGGCCATGGCGGAAACCGGCGCAACAGGGGCGGTATATGCAGCAGTACAAAGATAAGGTTTATAGCTTACTGGACCTAAGAGATTGGGGGGGGGGGGTAACCTGACGATTCACGTTTAACACCTTAACTCATCTGAATGATAAATATTCTTGCCAGGGAAGCAATATTTTGTCAACCCTTTTTTGTGTTTTTGTGTTTTTTTAGGACCAAAGCCTGTCTAACGCCAGGAGGCCGTACCCGGCGGTAGTCCCCGGTGTCCCTGTATGCTGGAGCCCCATCGAATAAACCGCTTCCCCATCAGAGGCCCAGGGCAGCAGCGCTTACCCTCACGGAGGATATACTGGGTGGTAGTCCTCGGCATGGCAGGAACACAGCCGCTATATTTTTTGGGGGGTGGCCGGGAAATCACTGCGGGGGGAACCTAAGGGGGGCCCCGCTGTGAGTTTACCGGCCAGGACCCCAAAGAAAATTACTACGCTGTGTTCCTGCCATGCCGGTGAACATCATCAGGTATATCCCCCTGTCTATTTGCAAAAAAACCCGTAATGGTTATAGTTGAAAATGACTAATATGAATAAAGTTCTGAAAGAAAAAATAATGGAAGCCTTCTCCTCGGTCCTTCCCATTACCGCCATTGTGCTTATCGCCAGTGTGATCCTGCCCATGCCTGCGGGGACCATTTTGGAGTTTATCGTGGGCGCGGCCCTGCTCATTATCGGCATGGGCTTTTTCACCCTGGGGGCCGACATGGCCATGATGCCCATGGGGGAAGGCATCGGAGTCCAGCTTACCCGGTCGTCCAACCTCTTAATCGCCCTGCTGATCAGCTTTGTCATGGGCCTTATCATCACCATCGCGGAGCCGGACCTCCAGGTCCTGGCCCGGCAGGTCCCTTCGGTGCCCCCCATGACCTTAATCCTCACGGTGGCCGCGGGGGTCGGCTTTTTCCTGGTCCTGGCAGTCCTCCGCACCCTGCTTAAAATCCCCCTGTCGGCCCTGTTGATCCTGTTCTACCTGGGGGTATTTATCATTGCTTACTTTACCCCCAACCATTTTATCCCCGTAGCCTTCGATTCCGGGGGAGTTACCACCGGACCCATGACGGTACCCTTTATCCTGGCCCTGGGCCTTGGCTTGGCCTCCATCCGCAGCGACCGGAACTCCCAGAACGACAGCTTTGGCCTGGTGTCCATGTGCAGCGTGGGTCCCATCCTGATGGTCCTGCTCCTGGGGATCTTCTACAACCCCACGGGGGCAACGGTGGAATCCCACGTGGTGCCCCATGTAGAAACCAGCCGGGACGTGATAGAGAGTTTCGCCCTTGAACTGCCCAAGTATACCTGGGAAGTGTTCTCCGCCATGGGGGCCATTGTTATCTTTTTTGTTGTTTTTCAGCTTGTCTCCCGCCGCTACAAAGGGCACCAGTTAGCCCGTATTGGGGTGGGGTTTATCTACACCTTCATAGGCCTGGTCATGTTCCTTACCGGGGTGAATGTGGGCTTTATCCCCGTGGGCCAGCTCCTGGGCTCCCAAATCGCCGCCGCCCCCTTTAAGTGGGTCCTGGTCCCCCTGGGCATGGTTATCGGCTACTTTATCGTTTCCGCGGAGCCCGCGGTCCACGTGCTGAACAAGCAGGTAGAGGATATTTCCTCCGGGGCCATTACCCAAAAGGTGATGAACCGGGGCTTGGCCGTCGGCATGGCCATAGCCCTGGCGATCACCATGGTCCGCATCCTGACGGGCATACATCTTATGTGGTTCCTTATCCCCGGCTATGCCTTCGCCCTAATCCTCACCTTCTTTGTGCCCAAAATTTTTACCGGCATCGCCTTTGACTCCGGGGGCGTCTGTTCCGGTCCCATGACCAGTACCTTCCTCCTGCCCCTGGCCATGGGGGCCACCGAAGGGGTGGGGGGCGATCTGATGACCGATGCCTTCGGCATTGTGGCCATGGTGGCCATGACCCCCCTCATCATCATCCAGCTTCTGGGCCTGGTTTACGGTCACCGGATGAAGGCCGAGCCGGAGCTTGTGGAGATGCCAAGCTTTAGCCCGGAGGAATTGCGGGGGGTTACGCTGTTTGACGAGGTAGGCTTCAATGGCTGATAAAAAAAGGGGCTTCAAGTGGCCCTTCATTTCCTTTGGCAAGCTTATCAAGCTCCCCAGGCTCCGGGAGCCCGACTCCCAGGACCCCAAGGCGCCGCCCCGGCTTAAAGTGGTATTTTTTATTATTGACTGGGGCAAGATTCACCTGCTTACCCAGGTCTTTGAGGAGGAGCATGTCCGTTTCCACTTTATCAGCAAGGGCTGGGGAACGGCGAGTTCGGAAGTTTTGGATGTATTAGGCATCGGGGCCAGCGATAAGGCGGTGGTAATCTGCCTGGAGCAGGAAATTCTGGCCCCTGTCCTCTTAAAAGAGGTCCGCAAAAAGGTGGGCCGCAACAGCCCCGGCGCGGGGATTGCCTTTTCCATCCCCCTTTCGGGGATCAATACCCCCATACTCCAGGTTTTTAAGGAGAGCATCCTGAAAAACGAGAAAATTGTCCCCCCCGGAGACTCCCCAGGGGATGCATATTCCGGTAAGCAGGAACAGGGAGGAGAACCGATGAAAACCGAAATCAACAACGACCTTATCATCTCCATCATCAACCAGGGTTACAGCGATGAATTTATGACCGCCGCCCGGGATGCGGGAGCCTCCGGGGGTACGGTGATCAACGCCCGGGGCCTCGCCCACAAGGGCCCGGTCAAGTTTTTTGGGGTTTCCCTCCAGGATGAAAAGGAAATTGTGCTGGTCCTCTCCGGCCGGGAGAAAAAAGTGTCCATCATGCAGGCGGTAAGCGAGGCCTGCGGCATCGCCACCAAGGCCGGGGGTATCATATTCTCCCTGCCGGTCGATCAGGTGATGGGCATGAGTATTGACTAAGATTTTCCCGGTCCATGTCTTATACTTGAAATGGCGCATAGTTATCGCCCATGAATTTTGGCAGGCCATAGCCATGCTATGGCGGACTGTACCAGTAGGTATCAGGAGGATAGAAAACATGAAAAAACTCCTAGGGAGTTTTTTGGTTACTTTGACCTTTTTGTTCGTTCTTTCGTGTCAAAGTACCGCCCAGAGTACCGCTCAAAACGACACTAAAGCCGGCGGCCCTGGGGCAGCGGCGGCGCCGGATGACAACAGTCATCTGGCCCGGATCTACGATAGGCATGGAGAAGGCATCATCCTAGCCGGGGCAAAGACCTATACGGTGATGAAGAACGATACCCTTTCCCATATTGCCCGGGCACATTACGGCGCCGGGGATCATCCCTACTACTTCCCCCTTATCATCGCGGCCTCTAAGGAAGGCGTCGATATTGTAGACCCCGACAGCATTGAGGTGGGTATGCAGTTAACCATCCCCGACTTGCAGGCGAATCTGAACGACCCCAAGGCCCGGGCCAACCTCAAAAGCCTTTTAAAGGCGGTGGCGGATTTTTACGCCGCCAAACCAGGCGCCCAGAGCGGGGGACTCCATGACGGCTTAACCAGGCTGTACAACAGCCTGTAGCAGGCGGCCTTACCGGGACAAAAATACGCCGGCCCCCTGTGGGCCGGTGTTGTTTTTTTTTCTGCCCCAATCAATACTGTGATGCGGTCCAGGCCGTAAACAAAATAACAGGAGAGTCATCATGGAACAGCGTAGATACTTTTTTACCTCCGAATCGGTGGGAGAGGGACATCCCGATAAACTCTGCGATCAGGTTTCCGATGCCATATTGGACGCCTGCATCAAGGACGATCCCCAAAGCCGGGTTGCCTGCGAGACCTTTGCCTCCACCTCCCTGGTCCTCGTGGGCGGGGAAATTACCACCAACACCTTTGTGGATTTTCAAAAGGTGGTACGGGAAGTGGCCGAAACTATCGGCTACACGGACCCCAGCTACGGCCTGGACTGTCATTCCATGGCGGTCCTGGATATGATCCACAGCCAGTCCCCGGACATCAGCCAGGGGGTTTCCGGTACGGGCCTGAAAAAGTACAAGGGCCAGCAGGGCGCCGGGGACCAGGGCATGATGTTCGGCTTTGCCTGTAACGAGACCAAGGAACTGATGCCCCTGCCCATCAGCCTGGCCCACAAGCTCCTTATCAAGGCCACGGATCTGCGGAAAAAGAAAGCCATCAAATGGCTGCGCCCCGACGCCAAAAGCCAGGTTACCGTGGAGTACGAAGGGCACAAACCGGTCCGGGTGGATGCGGTGGTTATTTCCCATCAGCACGATCCTGACGTTTCCTACAAAGAAATTGAATCCGCCATTATCGAGGAGATCGTAAGGCCCGTTCTGGAGCCCACCAGCCTGCTGGACAACAAAACCAAGTATTACATCAACCCCACCGGCCGCTTTGTGGTGGGCGGACCCTTTGGCGATACGGGGCTTACGGGCCGTAAAATCATTGTGGATACCTACGGCGGCATGGGCCGGCATGGGGGCGGCGCCTTCTCCGGCAAGGACCCCACCAAGGTGGACCGTTCCGCCGCCTACGCCGCCCGTCATGTGGCAAAAAACGTGGTGGCCGCCAGGCTGGCTGAACGTTGCGAGGTGGAACTGGCCTACGCCATCGGCGTGCCGTTTCCTGTTTCGGTCATGGTGGATACCTACGGCACGGCGGTGGTTCCGGAACAGCAGATTGAGGACGCGATTAAAAAACTCTTTGATCTGAGCCCCGCGGGGATCATCAAGGCCCTGGATCTGCGCCGCCCCCTCTACCGGAAAACCGCCTCCTACGGCCACTTCGGCCGGGCGGAGTTCCCCTGGGAAAGCACCGACAAGGCGGCGGAATTGAAAAAGGCGATTCGTGGATAGAAAAATGATGAAAGTACCGCTGAAAATAGGTGTATGGTTAGTGGGGGCCGCCCTGGCGGTTCTGTGCGGCGCCTGCGCGGGCCAACCCGCTGTTCCCGGTCCGGGGCCCCTCAGCTTCGACTTGGTCCGCGGAAAAGATTGGCAGCTTGCGGAACTAAAGGCGGGGGCGGACCTTGTCTTTAGCAGGGAGGGCGGGGAATTCGACGCCGCCTATACCCTTAAATTCCAGAATGGCATGGCCTCGGGACGGGGGGCGCCCAATACCTACCGGGCCCCCTTCGAGGAAGGGCCGGGCCAGGGCCTTAGCATTAAGGGCGGGGCCGCAACCCTTATGGCCCCCCTGAGGAAGCCGGAGGGATTTACGGAGAGCCAGTATTTTGGGTATCTGGAAAGGGTTTACCGCTGGGATCTCAAGGACGGGAGCCTGGAGCTTTCTACCAGGGGCGAAGATGGGGCCGGGGCGGTCCTGGTATACCGTCCGGCCCAGCCCTAAAATTGTTCCACGTGAAACAATGGAGCCCCATTGGTAAGCCCCTGAATGGGCCGGCCCCCCGATCACCATCGTCTGGGCCGCGAGGCCATAAGAGTGTTTCACGTGAAACATCCCCCGGCGAAAGCATTAGCCGGGGACAAGGTTTACAGAAATTTTACTCGTCGGGCCGGAGTTTCCGGCCCGCTTTTTTTTGACCCTGGAGGCGCTTGGTTTGGAGACGGTTTTCCCGCGCCGTCCGGCTGGGCTTGGTAGGGCGGCGGTACTTGGGGAGCCGCGCCGCTGCGGTAATGATATGTTCAAGACGGGAGTAGGCCCGTTCCAGATTGGTCCGCTGGGACCGTTCTTCCCCGGATTTGATGACAAGCTCATCTTCCACCGTGATACGTGAAGCCAGAGCCCCCCGGAGCCGCGCCGTCTCGGCTTCGGAGAGCCCCTCCAAGTCCCCTAGCCTAAGGCGCAGGCATACCTGGGTATTAACCTTGTTGACATTCTGACCGCCGGGGCCGCCCGAGCGGGAAAAGTTTACCCGGCCGCGGGATCGGATAGAGGCATAAAGCAGTGAAACATCCATGATCTAAACTCCGGATTCAAAACTAACGGAAGTTCTTGTAAAACTAAAGCCCTGTATGTTGACGAAGCTCCGTAGTTTCACGACAATAAAAAACATGACGGAATTTTCCATAAAGCGCCTGGGGGAAACCCTGCGCAAACAACATGGGGAGTCGAAGCGGGAAGCTGAACACCGTTCCCATACCCGGTACCGCACCTTCGCCAGGGTAAAATTTCGTGGGCATCTGGGGGAGGAGAATCTCCTTAAAGATATTTCTGTCACCGGCTGTTGTGTGGAATGTACATCGCTGGTGGATATTCAGCTTGATATCCCCTATATCCTGGAGATAATTCCGGAATCCGCCGCCAAGATTGGTCAGTTTGATATTGAGGTGAAGGCGGTCTGGATTCGGGAAATGGGCTATTCCGGCGAGGTGGGCTTCACCATCACCGCTTCCCCCAAGGGCAAGCTGTTTCAGCGTTACGTGGATTACCTTTCCTGGCGGGAGGACCACTCGGCGCAGCGCCCCGCCGATTCGCCTGAACGGTCCCTGTAAGGGCCGTGAGGGAAATCCCCGGACGGGTGTACCAGGCGGCGCCGGGTTTTGAGGATCACCTGGAGGCTGAATTGGCCCGGCCCTTACAGCGATGGGGCCCCCTGTACTATGTAACGGAACCGCCGGAACATCAGGTTTTCTGGCAGCAGAATACCTGGCTCCGGCCCTTTCTGGTTGAGTTCGATTCTATCTCCCAGGCGGCGCGGACTCTGCGGGACATACAGCGCAACTGGCGGCCGGTGCTTCACACCCAATTCCGCCGGGCTTCCCTTATCGCGTCCCAACTGCCCCCTATCTCGAATAAGCCCCGGACCTTCCCCTGGCTGCTCCCCGATGCCCCCCTGGGGGTTTGGACTCTGCTGGACGCCCACACCCTGGCGGGGTCGGCGGCCTGTTCAAGCCCCTTTCCCGCCGGAGTCATCAATTTTGCCGAAGACAGGGAGGGCCCCCCCAGCCGGGCCTATCTAAAACTCTGGGAAAGCCTGGTCCGCTGCCGCCGCTGGCCCCGGAGCGGGGAACGCTGCCTGGATGCGGGGGCCAGTCCCGGAGGATGGACCTGGGCCCTGGCCCGCCTGGGGGCGCAGGTGATCGCCTGCGACCGGGCCCCCCTGGAAAGGCGTATCCTCGATATACCGGGACCGGACGGCCAGCCCGCCGTGACCTACCTTAAACACGATGCCTTTACCCTGAGCCTGGCGGAATTGGGCAAGCTGGACTGGATTTTTTGCGATGCGGCCTGTTACCCCTCCCGGCTCTACGAATGGGTGGAAAAGCTGTTGGCCGCCGGAATCTGCGAAAATTTTGTCTGTACCCTAAAGATGCAGGGCGAGGGGGACCACGAAACCACGCGGCGTTTTGCGGAAATCCCCGGCGGCATGGTAGTCCACCTGTACCACAACAAGCACGAGCTTACCTGGATAAAAACCGCCCCCCTGCCCTGCCAATCATGAAGGGGGAAACACGGGCGGCGCGGTCTGCCATTGCAGTACGAGGGGTTACCGGCCCAATAGGATATTGATATTACTGATTGCCCCCACGTAGTCAGATATCAACACCATATCTGAAATACCCGTAATTGCCTCCGCTGTTTTTCCGTCAATTGACATTT
>JAISQJ010000172.1 GCA_031274285.1 Treponema sp.
TGCATCTCACTCGAATCTTTCCCAAAACCCCGCGCCTTTAGCTCACCGTCAATTAGTTTTTGGTCCAGCCCTCCTATTTATTATTTCTTACTTCTTATTTCTTATCTCCTTAATTTGTCCGTGGTCAAATCAAGGAGAAACCCTTGCATGAACATGCCGCGTCCCCCTTTCGCCGCCGTTTTATGTGCTATCTGGTGCTCGCTTTTCTCGCAGGCTGCCTGGCCGCAGGATTTTACTTCCATCGAAAGGGATCTGTCGGCATTAATAAATAATAAATAAGAGGTAATAAGTAAGAGGTTAAGCCCCTGTATAGGGGTTACAGTTAGTTTTGTTATGGAGGTTCAAGATGAGAACGATGTGGTTTAAGGCAGTATTTGCGGCGGTCCTGGTATTAGCCGCGGTCCTAGTTTTCACGGCCTGTTCCCATTCGGGGGGCGGCGGGGGGTACGACTTTAGCACCCCGCAACAATACCGGGAAATGGTTACCCTTTCCGGGGGAACCATTACCGGCAGCGGAGTGGACGGTGTATTTATCACCAGCCGTGAGGTAGCCCTGGGCGGCTTTAAGATGGCCAAGTACGAAACCACCTGGGAGCTGTGGAAGGAAGTGTACGACTGGGGCGTAGCTAACGGGTATAGTTTTGCGAATGCCGGTGAAGAGGGGCACGGGGGAACGGACGGTACGAGCGGTACAAGCTGGACGGCGGAGGAGAAGAAGCGCCGTCCGGTAACGACGATCAACTGGCGGGATGCCATCGTCTGGTGCAATGCGTACAGCGAACTGAGCGGGAAGACGCCGGTGTATTACACGGATACCGGTTACGGCACGGTGTTAAAAACATCGACGAATGACAGCGGGACGGCAACGGAGGCTGACGGGGCTGCAGTAAAATCCGATGCGGACGGCTACCGTTTACCGACGGAGGCGGAGTGGGAATATGCGGCCCGCGGTGGGAACCCAAGTGACGGCGCCTGGGGCTATACCTATGCGGGGAGTAATACTATTGGGGATGTGGCGTGGTATGAGGGAAATGCCTATTTTTCAGGTGACACAAGCAATGCCGATTACGGGCCGCACCCGGTAGGGACCAAGACAGCAAACGCCGGCCTCCATGACCTGAGCGGGAACGTATGGGAGTGGTGCTGGGACTGGTATGACAGTATTGCTACTACGACCGATCCTGTCGGTCCTAGCTCGAGCCCCTACTCGCTCCGGGTTGTGCGGGGCGGTGGCTGGGGCGATTCTGCCGCGGGCTGCGCGGTGGCTTACCGGGGCCTCGACGGTCCCGGCGGCAGGGGCAGTATCCTTGGTTTCCGTGTTGTCTCCCCCTGAGTTCTGATGAAAATCGCCGTCCTGGCGATTTTCATCAGTGAGTTTGCGAAGCAAACTCAAGAAACGGCCGCCATCCATGGCGGCAGGGGGGGTTCGGAGCGTAGGCGGGACCGCCCGATAAGGGCGGTCGAAGCCGGAGCGGCGATACCGCCCCCGGTTTTTGGAGCGGCCGGAGCATGAAGCCGGCGCGAAACAAAAGAGAAAGTGCCCCCGCAAGGGGGCCGAATTTAAATTTGGTTTTTGAGGTTATATGCCCCTTCTAACCCAGTACATGAGCTTCTTCGTCAGTCCCTTCGGGGAGAAAACCGTCTGCGACGAGTTAAACCTCTTTCTTAAATCCCACCGCATTGTAAATGTGGAAAAACGCCTCATAGACGGCGACCGGGGAACCGGCTGGCTGTTCCTGGTGGAATTCGGAGCCGATAATAAAAACCAGCCCTCCGCCCCAAACAACGCCCCCAAAGTGGATTACCGGGAAATCCTATCCGACCGGGAATACACCCTCTTTGACAAACTCCGCCAGCTTCGTAAGGAACTGGCGGAAAAACAGGGTATCCCGGTGTACGCCATTTTTACCAATGACCATCTGGCAGCCATGATTAAAAATAACTACGACAGCCCCAAAGCACTGGCCTCCCTCCCGAGGGTGGGGGAAGCCCGGATAAAACAATACGGAAATATTTTGACTCCATAGACCACGGCGTCCTAAAAAAACAGCTTGCAAGGCTTATCAAGGACCGGCGGGTGCTCGCCCTTCTTTACGGCATCATAGACAGCTATGAAAAGACACCCGGCGCGGGGCTCCCTATCGGGAATCTGACCAGCCAGTTTTTCGCAAATCTTTATGTATCCAGCCTGGACCATTATATCCTTGAGACACTCAAACCGGCGGCCTATTGCCGGTACATGGATGATATGGTCCTATGGCACAAAGATAAACAGGAATTGCAAACCGCACTTGAAGCCATAGACCGCTATACCGGGGAGGTGCTGCATCTGGAACTCAAGAAACCGGTAGTAGGAAAAACCGCCCAGGGCTTACCCTTTTTAGGTTTTTTGATAAAGAGCGGGGGTATTTATCTACTCCGTAAATCCAAGCGGAGGATGAAGGACCGGGTAGCCGCGATTAAACAGGCCCTGGCGGATAAAAGCCTGACAGAGGAACATGCGGCGGCCCGGCTGCAGAGCGTCTATGCCGCGGTAGCCCTTGCCCGGACCCGAAGTCTTCGGGTAAGGTTGTGGTATGGGAACGGCTTGGTAAAGGACCCATCCGGGCTCGAACCGGGTTATACGGGGCGGTAGCTGGAACAATCCTGCCGCGAACTGCGCGGTGGCTAACCGGAACAACAACGACCCCGACAACAGGAACAATAACCTTGGTTTCCGTGTTGTTTCCCCCTGAACTCCGTGATGTGTAAGACTTTGCGTGCAAAGCAACGTTACGGAACAGAGCCGTTTCCGGCGGATACCCCCGCAGGGTTTTCCGCGAACCATGCGTAACGCCTTTATGCCGGTACTGCGGGGCGCCGCCCTACGGGAAGGCCTGAGGGCGTTTTTTATGTGCTCCTTTTGACATAAAACAGAGGGGTAGCTATTCGATACCTTGGGTCTCTGCCTCCCTTCCACATTGAAAACGCCAAAGTTCTATGTTAGGTTAAGGAAGTATTGGAACTCATCAGGCAGGGCTATATCAGCGAAGAAGAACTCCGGAAACATTTGAAATAGGCAGCGATACACCGGGCGCCCCTCCATTAAACCGCTGCCCTACCTGTGAAAATTGATCAGGGGTTTGCGGGGGAGCAGGGAGCTGTCTTCCCGGGCGGTTTTCTCCGGGGCCGGTTTTCCCGCCTCCTCCCTTGGGGCCTTGGATGAACCCCCCTTGGGGGGAAGTCCGGCGCAGTATTTGATGGTCCTTGCCAGTTGGGAGGCGTAGGAGCTTTCATTGCCGTACCAGGAAACCGCATGGACCTGGAAGAGGCCGTCCCCCAGGGGAAGGACCAGGGTTTGGGTGGCATCGAAAAGGGCGCCGTAGCCGCAGCCCGTCACATCGGAGGAGATGATTTCCTCCCCGTTGTAGCCGAAGGCCCGGTTCGATTTGGCCTTCATGGCCCGGTTAAGGATTTCGGCGTCAAGATCGCCGGTCTCCACCACCGCATCCAGCAGGACGGAGGAGCCCGATGCCGCGGGTACCCGCTGGGCCGCCCCGGCGATCCTGCCCTCCAGACCGGGGATAAGCAGGCCGATATCCCCCACCGCCCCGGCAGGGGAGGGGATAATATCAAAGGCCCCCGCTCGGGCGCGGCGGAAACCGAGGGGTATCCCGTCCTGGCCGGGCCGTTCCCCCGCGGAGCTGTGCAGGATGGTTACGATGCCCGACCGGATGGGCGCCAGTTCGTGCAGAGCCTTGGCTAAAAGGGCAAGGCAGTTGACCGCCGCCGACCCGGCGGAGATGATCCGGTCCTGGGGGCCGATTTTTTTCTCGTTCACCCCAAACACCACGGTGGAGACCTGCTCCCCTCCGGGACCGGCGATAAGAACCCGCTTTGCCCCGGCGCCGATATGGGCCGCCGCCTGTTCCCCGTTTAGGCCGGAACATTCCAGCACCAGATCCACCTTGAACTTCTTCCAGGGGAGCCTTGCGGGATCGGTCTCCCCCAGGACCTTGACGGTTTTGCCCCTCACGGTGATGAAATCGGGCCCCGCCTTCAGGGTTTCCGCCGGGGAAGTTCTGCCCAGGGTATCGTATTTCAGCAGGTACGCCAGCAAATTCGGCTTGGCGGCGTCGTTTATGCCGGCGATTTGGAAGTTCTTGTCACTCAAAAGCTGCCGAAAAACCAGGCGTCCAATGCGCCCGAACCCATTGATCCCGATAGTCACCGCCATGATTCAACCCTCGCCGCCTCATGAGTATAGGTCAGCCTACTATAAACCCCGACTCTTGCTCAATGCATGCCTCCTGTTCGGGCCGTACCGCTCTTTGCTTTTTTTAAGATTCCCTGTTATAATCCCCCATACAAGGATAGTTTATGATCAAAATGTTAAGCGCTATCACCGGCCAGATCGACGATCCCGATGCGGCGGTGGCGGAAATACTCGAGCAGCTCGACCTGACCGGAAATTTGCTCAAACATTCCGTTGGTTTGGCGGCCTGTAACTATGAATTTATCGAGGTGGGGACCCTGGAAGCCCTGGGAAAGGCCCTTCCCTTTGAAATTGCCGGGGTTACGACCCTGGGAAATGCGGCGAAGGGGCTCTACGGCCAGGATTATTTGAGCCTTTCGGTGCTTACCAGCGATGATGTCCGCTTTTCCAGCGCGGTGACCGGGGACATTACGGAAGAAAATCTGAAACAGGAGCTGGATGGGGCCTTCGACCGGGCAAAAAAGGCCCTGGGAAGTTCCCCCAGCTTTATCCTGACCTATGTGCCCATCGTAAGCGGCCTGGGGGCCATGTCTTTTTTCAAAGAGATTAAGCGCTTAAGCGGGGATACGCCGGTTTTCGGGAGCTTTGCCTGCGATCAGACCCTCAAGTTCCAGGAGAGCAAGGTGATCCACAACGGGGCGGCGTACCGGCATTCCCTGGCCTTTGTCCTTATGGAGGGGGATGTCCATCCCCGCTTCCTGGTGACCTCCATTCCCGAACGGAATATCCAGAAGCAGCACGCCGTTATCACCGAGTCCGACGGGGTGTTCTTAAAAAAGGTGAATGACATGCCCCTGCTGGACTACCTGAGCAGCCTGGGGCTTACCAAAGACGGGAAGGTCGAGGTAAACGCCACCATTCCCTTTATGATCGACTACAACGACGGGAGTAAGCCGGTGGCCATGGCAATATACGGCATGACGAAGGAGGGGTATGCCCGCTGCGCCGGGGATGTGCCCGTGGACGCCACCCTGGCCATCGGGGTACTGGACTACGAAAGCGTCATGGAAACTGCGGAAACCACGGTATCCCGGTTCTTGGCGTACCAGGATATACAGGGCATCCTCATGTACCCCTGCTTAACCCGCAGTATGCTCCTGGGGCTGAACAGCTCCGACGAGATGAAAAAAATTACCGGCCTTCTGGGGAACCTGGCCCCCTATCAGATTTGCTACGCCGGCGGTGAAATATGTCCCACGGAAAATGCGGAGGGGAAGCTGGTTAACCATATTCATAACTTCACCTTTATAGCCTGCGTACTGTAGGGGATTCGCATGACGGATACGACGGCGCCCCCTGTTTTGGAAACGGATTTTTCGCTTCTGGAAGCGGGGACGCCTATTCCGCCGGGGCTTTTGGAACAGCTCCGGTCCCTCAAGAAAGAGAATTTCATCCTTAGCCGGCAACTCAAACGGCTCCAGGATACCATTGAGCGGAATAAGGCCCTGGCATTGGCGGAAACCAATCTGGCCGCCATGCGGACCGCGGAGCAGCTTAAACGGGAAACCTACATGAAGCTGCTCCTGGGAAACAGCCCCGACATCATCATCCTCTTTAACCCCAACGGCTCCTTTGCCTACTGTACCGACGCTTTTTTAAAGCTGGCGAATATCGCCAGCTTTAGCCTTATCAACGGCCGGCATTACCGGGAGGTCTTTGACCGTTTTACCGACGCCGCGTTTGCGGAAAAACTGCAGCGGATCTTTCAGGATGCCGTACGGGACTATAAACCGGTGTCCATGGAGGAAGTTTTTGACATTGCCGGGTCCGGGAAACCCCGGCGCTACGCCCTGCACTTTAACCCCATGAATGACGACAAGGGCCATAACGAGGGGGCCATGCTGCTGCTCCACGACATTGAGGAGGTCCTCAGCGCCAAGGAGGAGGCCGAGCGGGCCAGTTCCGCCAAGAGCGAATTCCTGGCCAACATGAGCCA
>JAISQJ010000019.1 GCA_031274285.1 Treponema sp.
AATCCCTCCGGGCAAGTTGGCGGGGTAGAAACCTCCCCCGTACAAACCGAAAAAAGTCCGAAGGACTTTTTTCTTCTCGACCGACGATACCCCGCTGCTCTGCGGCGGGGTTCGTCATTCGCGCTTCCGTAAAACCGCCCGCCTGTTTTGCCTGTCCAAGGGGCAGGCCAAAGGCTAATACTCAGAGCGGCCTTTACGGGATTTCTTCATAAGCTTTCGCTGAATCGCCTTCTTTTTCCTGTTCAGGATTGTAGAGGGCTTTTCGTAGTATTCCCGCTTCTTGAACTCCCTGATGATGCCTTCCTTTTCCACCATGCGCTTAAACCGCTTGATGGCTTTTTCCAGCATCTCGTTCTCATCTACCACAATATGGGCCAAAAATAATCACCCCCTTTCCTCCCCAGGCAATAGTTATGGGCCAGCCGCCCATGTAGAGGTTTTTCAAAATGTAAGATTTTGGAATTCCTCGCGTCAAAGTTCTATTTTACCCAAGATTGCCTCCCTGTCAATGACCGGATGGCTTACCAGGGCGTCGGGGTCCGTATTTTCACCGGAAACCCGGATTTCCCAGTGCAGATGGGGGCCCGTGGCAAGGCCCGTGGACCCCGAATTGCCCAGCATCTCCCCCGATTTGACGATCTGCCCCTCGGAAACGGCCATGCGGTCCAGGTGGTAGTAGAGGGAATAAACTCCGGGGAGGTGCTCAAGGACCACCGAATTCCCCGTGACGATTCGGGAGTGGGCCAGAACCACCATGCCGTCGGCGCAGGCCCGCACCGCCGTCCCCGTGGGCACCCCGTAATCCACCCCCGCATGGATGGACCGGTCCCGGCTGCCATCGGTATAGATGAAGACCCGGCGGTCCCCAAAAAAGCTGGTCCGCCGGGTGGAACTGACGGGGGGAACAAAGGGGCCCATGCTGTAGATGGTCTTGCCCGTCCGGCTAAGGATGGACCAGAGCAGCGCCGCCTCCTCGGTCTTCCGGGGGTCCGGCTTGGTACGGATATCCGTATTTGCCTGGTCAAGGGGGATCTCCTCGGTAAGAAAGGACCGTTCACCGATGTTGAGGGCAAGCTCCCCGGCCGCAGCGCTCCCCGCCTCAATGCGGACCAGCGCCGGCCCCGGCCTGGCGGTAGACGGGACCGCCAACACCGCGGCCATGCAGGGGAGGCCGCCCTCCTCCCCGTCCAGGGAGAAAAATTTCGCCGCTGCCAGCCGGGAGCCCCCGGCCACCAGTACCGCCCGGAACTCTCCTTCCGGCGGCGGGCCGGGGAACCCGGCGATGATCGCGGTCAGCGGTTCCCCCGGCAGGACCAGGTCCCGGAGCAGGGCGAAGCGGAGTTCCCCATTGTCCGGGCCCTGGGCGCGGAGGGAAAGGGCCGTAACGAGCAGGAGCGCCGTAACCAGCGGGGCAGGACGCTTCATCACGGGGCTGTCGGTGGGGCAGAACGCTTCAGGTCGGTAATGATAAGCTGGGGTTTTCCCTCCCCGTTGAACCAGTTCCGGGACATGGTAAAGGCCAGGTCCACCTTTTCGTTCACGTTAAATTCGCCGGGCACCTTCTCCGCCGCCTGCCAGTACACCGCGGGCCACTTGTAATTCCCGATGTCCAGGGTAAGCCGGACGTGGGGGGCCCCGTTTTTCCCCATCATGCCGATGTCGCTGATCAATGCGTTCCGGGTCATAAAGGTCAGGGGCTGGTTTTCCTCACCGTAGGGCTCAAGCCGCTCCACAATATCCATGATCTCCGGGGTCAGGTAGAGCCGGGGAAGCTCCGCATCGATCTGAATGCACTCCCCCTCGTCCTGGGCAAATTCGATGATCGCCGACACGGTCCTCAGCCGCTCAAGGAACTCCTCCCAGCGGCCAAGCTCCATGCTGAAGCCCGCCGCGTAGTCATGGCCCCCCCAATCCAGAAACAGGTCCCCGCACTGCTCCAGGAGGGGCCGCAGGCTGTAGCCTTTAACCGAACGGAACGACCCGGTGGCAATCTCCCCGTCAAAGGCCACTACCAGGGCCGGGACATTGAAACGCTTTACCAGCCGGCTGCCTATGATCCCCGTGATCCCCCGGTTGATATGCTCCCCAAAGGCCAGGGCAAGTTTGCCCTCAAATCCCTCCAGATTCTGAAAGGCCATGGGCTCGGCGATGCTCCAGGTTTCCTCTCCTAGCTTTTTTCGCTCATCGTTCAGGGCCGCCAGCTCTTCCGCCAGCTTATCCCGGAGGGAGGCGTCTTTTTCCAGCATCAGGTTTACCGCGATCTCCGGCTTCCCCATCCGGTCCGCGGCGTTGAGGACCGGGCAGAGCTGCCAGGAAAGCTCCTTGCTCCCGAAACGGGTCCCCGCCAGTCCCAGCCTAAAGAGCAGCTCCGCAATACCGGGCCGGGGCTTTGCCCTGATAGACTCGATGCCCCCCCGTACGATGATCCGGTTTTCGTCCCGCAGGGGCACGATATCCGCCATGGTTCCCAGGCACGCAAGCTGGAGCCCCTCCACATCCTCCGCGGTCCAGAGTTTTTCCCGCTTACGGACAAAGGAAATAAAGAGGTTAAGAAAGACATCCAGCTCGGAAATATCCCCCTGGGAGTACCGGGCCAGGCGGGATTCCTCCCGGAGCCGCAGCAGGCTCTGGCCCCGGCTCCGGGGTATCTCCTTGCCAATCTCCGGGGCAATGTCCAGCATGGCAATTTCCACCGCCTTGCCGAAGATCCGCCCCAGGATTTTGGTTTGCAGCGGGGCGTCCCAGGCCAGTATCTGCTGACCCTCCAGAAAGGCGGGGAGCCTGGTGTCTCCGATGCGGACCATGCCGGGGACCACGGTTTCCGTAAGCTTATCGATAAGCGCCAGGTTCCGCAGTTTGGCGATCTCGATGATCCACGCATCGTTGGCGGCCCGGACATTGAGCAGGGAAACGTCCTGGCCGTAGAAGCTGCTCCGCAGGGCGAAACGCAGGGCACAGACCAGCTTAAAGGCGACCCCGCAGCCGCAGAGCTCGTGGAAGGGATAGCGGGAACCGGGGAGCTTGGGATTGATGATGGCGTAGGCTGCGGGCAGATCCTCCGGCAGGGGGGGGTTATGGTGATCCGTCACAATAACATCCACCCCAAGCTCATTGGCCCGGCCCACTTCCGCCAGGTTGTAGATGCCGCAGTCCACCGTAATGATGAGGGTCCCCGAGTCCGCGGCGAATTCTTCCACCACCCGCCGGGACAGGCCGAAGGGCTCCCCCGGTTTCCCCTGGTAGATCTGCCAGCGCACATCCAGGCCCAGGGCGCTCAGGCACTCAAATACCAGGACGGTACTGGTGATGCCGTCAACATCCTTGTCCCCAAAAACCAGCACCCGCTCCCCCTCTTCCTTGGCGTCGAGGATGCGGCTCACCGCGTCCTCCATGCCGGAAAGTTCAAAGGGGTTTCTCAGGTAGCGGGGATCGTCCTCCAGAAAATACTGAATATCCTCCCCGCCGGTCAGTCCCCGGCGGACCAGGATGGAGGCGGTGATGGGGCCGCATTGGTATTTGGCGTCCAGGGCCTTAACCTGCTCCGCCGGAATTTCCCGTTTTTCCCATTTCATCGGTCGTTAATCCTGCCTAATCTCTTTTAGGATACGTGCTGTCCGGGGCGGGGGAGTTTCGGCGTATTCCAGCGCCGCCCCCAGGCCGCCCAGGGCCGCATCAAGAGCCGTCTTGTCCTTTCCCCAGACCGTCATGATAAGGTCCCCGGCCTTTACCCGGTCCCCGCTCTTTCGGTGCAATTCGATTCCCGCGGCAGGGCTCACCGTATCGCCGCTACGGTTCCGCCCCACCCCCAGGCTAATCCCCGCATGGCCCACCTTCCACGCGTCGATCCGGGAGATGTAGCCCTCCCGTTCGGCACGAATCTCCGCCCGGTGGGGGGACCTATAGGTTCCCAGCATGGCAAGGAACCGCTCCGGGTCCCCGCCCTGGCTCTTGATGTTCTGCAAAAAAAGCTCCCTGGGCTTCCCGCTTCGCAGGGATTCTACGCAGAGCAACCGCCCCTGGGCGCTGTGGGCCGCCTTGCCCCCCAGCATGAGCATCCGGGCCCCCAGTTCCAGGGTCACTTCCATCAGGTCCGCCGAGCCCGCCGGCCCCTGGGCCCCGGAATCGTCGGCCCCCCCATAGGCCGCCGGGTCCAGACAGGCCCAGCACTCCTCCACTTCCAGGAAGTTCCCCACCATGCGGCCCAGGGGCTCCTCCATACTGGTAAGCAGGACGATGATCCGGATTCCCAGGGCCGCGCCGGTATTGGTCAGGGAACGGGCCAGCTTTTCCGCCTCCGCCCCTTCCTTCATAAAGGCCCCGGCGCCGTATTTTACATCCAGAACCAGGGCCTCCGCCCCTTCGGCCTTTTTCTTGGAGAGGATACTGGCGGTGATCAGGGGAATGGACTCCACCGTGCCGGTCACATCCCGCAGAGCGTAGAGCAGCCGGTCCGCGGGGACCGTGTCTTTGGTTTGGCCGGTCATGGCAAAGCCGTCCCTGGCCAGGATTTCCCGGAATTCCTGGGGGCTTAGGCCGGTCCGGTAGCCGGGGATGGACTCAAGCTTATCAAGGGTGCCCCCGGTGTGGCCCAGGGCCCGGCCCGACATCATCGGGTCCCGGAGCCCCAGGCTCGCCGCCAGGGGGGCCAGAATCAGGCTGGTCTTATCCCCCACGCCGCCGGTGGAGTGCTTGTCCACCAGGGGGCCGGGGATGCCGGAAAGGTCCATCCGCCCCCCGGAGTCCAGCATGGCCTCGGTCAGGGCCGCGGTCTCCGCCGCGTTCATGCCCCGAAAAAAAACCGCCATGGCCCAGGCGGCAACCTGGTAATCGGGGATCTCCCCCCCGGTAAAACCCTTAATAAGAAAGGCAATCTCCTCCCCGGACAGTTCCCCGCCGTCCCGCTTTGCCGTAATAATATCTACCGCCCGCATTACCGCTCCGCCCGAATAGGATCATACCAAAACCGATCATACCATAATAGTTCATTGGGAGAAGCTTCACAAGGGCGGGGCCGTCATCCCTTGCGCGGCCCCGTAAAACCGCCATCCGGCGGGCTTTGCTTAAAATGAGCATTACTGTAAGCGGTCGGTATTGCTCCCTTCCTTGCCGCATTGATAAATGCCGAAGGTGGCATGACGCGGACCTTTTTGTACACCCTTGAAAAATAGAAAGGGTCTTCATAGCCCACCTGGGCGGCCGCCTTTTCGACGGACAGGGAAGGGGTGCTCATGACAATGGTCTCAAAACGCTCAATTTTTTTTAAAATACAAAGTTCCTTGAAGCTCATACCCAGATGTCCCTTGATGATATGGGAGATAGACGACTGGCTATAACCTAGATGGTCCGCTACTTCCGCAAGGGTGATGGGTTCAGCGACATGGTCCGTTATCCATTGGATGACGAGTCTGGTAATGTCCAAACGGCGAAGTCTTATATAATCCCTGGAAATAATAAAGTCACAGAGCATTAAAAAGAGGTTGATCATATTATCAGCCGCATCTTTTTCAAAATAGGGCTGATCCATAAAAGCCTTTTGTAACATTGCGGGATCAAAACCTTTGTTTTGCCAATCCCGCATGATGGCGGCGGGAAGGGACCTTTTGGTTCTGAACTGCCCTGCCATGGCGTAGCCGACGACTTCATCATTCAGTTTGATGGGAAAAGCCGCATCTATAAGCCCTGCGTGGCAGGTATATACGATCGGCGTAAGACTGCTTTCCGATCGTCTACACATTTTTATGTCTTGTTGAAGACAACGATCGTCATAGCCAAGTCCCCCCCCACGTATGAGCTTGCAGTAGGAGCAGTGGGTGGTATAGTACCCGGTTTTAAGCGGGTTCTTTATATCCAGGGGAAAGATGGTGAGGTGGACCTTGAAGCAATAAGAGAAGCTGATCATGAGCTTATTGACCTGCTCGTCAAAGAATAAGTCTATTGACTTCATAAAGATATAATCGTTCATATTTGCAGAAAAGTCCAGGGTTCTTGCAGAAAAAGCCATGGTCAGGGGGAAAGGCGGGTATATCATTAAGCAGACAAATATCATACAAACAAGGAGTGTAACCATGAGAAAGATTTTTTTGGTTTCAGCGATTCTACTTTTCGGGATTGGCTTGATCTTTGCGGGAGGCACCAGAGACAACCAATCGCAGGTTTCGGGGGGCGCCGGGACATTTGGGGAAAAGATGGAAATAAGCCTCGCCATGTGGGATGTTCAGGACGGGTTTAACGACTCCAACGCAAAAAATGATACGATTTACAACGAACTCGCTTCCAAATTCAATATCACCATTAGGCCGGTCCAGGTAACTTGGAACGATTGGATGGAAAAATTCAGGTTATGGGCCGCATCAAACCAACTGCCCGACCTCTTCGCCTCCGATGCTTCATCCGGTGAATACCGGACCTGGGCAACCCAGGGGGTGATCAAGGCCCTGCCCGACGATCTCAGCAGATTCCCCAACATCCAGCAGGTCATGTCCCTGCCTTCGGTTACGCCTCACCGGGTAAATGGGAAATTTTATAAATTTCCCCGCATGACCTATTTGAGCGATACGGACTGGGTTAATGACCGGAACATCCTATACCGGAAGGATTGGGCGAGGCAGGCCGGCTGGGACCGGCAGCCCGAAAGCTTTGAGGAATTTATGGCCATGTGTAAAGCGGTTCAGGCGCAGCATCCCGGTGTGGCCGGGCTTTCCATAAATCATAAGGGGTATTTGCAGATCCTACAGCTTGGTATTTTCCCGGAAGGATCCCATGGCGGGAACTGGGTAAAAGATACGGACGGATTGTGGAAACCGTGCTGGGCGACCGATAGTTTTGGAAGAGGGGTGGCGCAATTACATACGCTTTATGAGCAGGGGATTCTGGATCGTGATCTTGCCCTTCTTAAAAACAACGAAGGCGATATGAAATTCATGAGCGGACAGGCCTTCGCCGTTCTTTCGGGGCATGTTTATTGGATATATGAAGACGCTTTTAAAGCCGCTAATCCCGGCATTACCTCGGAAGATGCTATCGGTCTTATCAATATGTGGCCCAGCGGCGATGGAAAGCGTTACTACTTTTCTGAAACACCCTACTGGTCAGAAACCATGTTCCAAGGCAGGATGACCGATGAAAAAATGGAACGGGCGCTCTACATGCTGGATTACATGTATTCCGATGAATACCAATTGCGGAAGTCCATGGGAATCGAAAATGTGGATTACAAAGTGGAGAATGGACAGTATATCTCCCTGCTTTCCCCGGATACAACGCTGGGCAAAAAATATCCCATCACCGATAAGATAGGCGCCCTGAGCGCCTGGGGTCAATGGCTCCCGCTGACGGGAAAGCAGCTTAAGAACCCCGATCCCTACGTGGACTATACCGACCGGCTGTGGCTTGAACATTACAACTACATAAAGGCAACCGCCGTACCAACTCCCATTAACTATGATATCAGGCTTATGAGTACCCCCGCCAAGGACAAGGCTAGTCAACTAAACAGTGAAATGGAAAACGATATGGTGCAGGTAATCATGGGCAGGAGGGACGCCCTTACCGCGTGGCGGGAAGTTATCAGGAGCTATGGACCCCGGGGCTTAACCGATGCGATCAACGAGGTCAACGCCCGTGCAAAGGAACTGGGAATCCAGTAGAGAAAAAACTATTGATTGATCGGCCCCAAGCGTCAGGTTGTGGGGCCGGTCAACGACATGAACAAGGAGGAACCGGCATGAAGGTTTCCGCGGCAAATCTGCTAAAACGTATGTACGCCCATAAATATGTGTATCTGCTGGTTCTTCCATTGGCCGCCTTTTATATCATTTTTTCCTACATTCCCATGTACGGCATAAGCCTGGCCTTTAAAACTTTTAATTATTCTCTGGGAATTACCGGAAGTCCCTGGAACAATTTTCAAAATTTCAAAGAAGTCCTAACGGAACCTCTTTTTTTCCGTGCCTTCCGAAACACCTGCCTGATTAGCCTTGGCCGGCTGGTAATAGAGTTCCCCATACCGATTGTATTAGCCCTCCTCCTGAATGAAATATCAAAGTACCGGCTTAAGCGGATCTACCAAACCATCTTCACGTTCCCCCATTTTTTAAGCTGGGTAATCATGAGCGGTATTCTTATCAACATGTTGAGTGACCGGGGAGTGGTGAACCAGATTCTGGAGGCCATGGGAAAAGATAAGAACCGGATTCTTATGGAGCCGGTAAATTTTGTAGCCCTTGTTTTCGGTTCCAATATCTGGAAGGAGGCGGGCTGGTCAACTATTCTCTACCTTGCTTCAATTGCGGGAATCAACCCGGAACTCTACGAGGCGGCTACGGTGGATGGGGCCAACCGCTGGCAGCAAGTCTGGGTAATCACATGGCCCACCATTCAGAATACCGCCCTTATCCTCCTGATCCTTGCGGTAGGGAATACGATGAACGGCGGCTTTGACCAAATCTTTAACATGTATAACCCCACGGTATTCAAATACGGCGACATTATCGATACCTATGTATACCGCAGTGCCTTTAGGGATTCCACCGGATTTGGATTTACTACCACCGTTGGATTCATGAAATCCATTGTGAATTTCGCTCTTCTCTTTGGGGCGAACAAGGTAGTCCGATTGATGGGTTCGGAGGGGTTGTTATGAATGGACGGCACAGAATAAATATTGTGGATATGATACTACTCGTTTTTTTGGGAATAGTTGCCCTGGTATGCCTTTTTCCGTTTTATCAAACCGTGATATTATCGTTCTCAAAAATGAGCGATGTAGGGCTGCAGAAAGTTTTCCTGCTGCCCCGATCGTTTGACCTGTCTTCTTACAAGTATTTGATTGACGAAGGCAAAATGCTGCGGGGGGCCGGTGTTACGGTTATTGTTACCATTTCGGGTACGCTCCTCAGCCTGGTGGTGACTACCGCCGGCGCCTATGCCCTTACCAAAAAGACAATGCCCGGCAGGAATTTGATATTCAACGGCATCATACTGACCATGTTTTTTTCCGGCGGCCTTATTCCCTATTTTCTTACGATCCAGTCTTTGGGGCTTGCCAATACGATACCAGTGATGATCGTCCCCGTGGCGGTCAATACCTTTAACCTCATCCTGATGAAAAATTTTTTGGCGGCCATCCCGGCGGAGCTGGAGGAATCGGCAAAGATTGATGGGGCCAACGAGCTGATTATTCTTGCCCGTATTATCGTCCCTGTGTCCATGCCCATCATCGCCACCATTGCCCTCTTTTATGCCGTAGACCGCTGGAATGAATGGTGGCATGCCATGATCTTTATTAGTGACACCACCCGTTATCCCTTGCAGCTTGTATTGCGGGACGCAATTATTAACATTACCAGTGTAATGACCGATACAACGGCCATTGAAATGGCAGGAAAAACCAGGACCTATTACCAGGAATCGGTAAAGGCGGCGATTATTGTTATTTCCGCGGTTCCTATTTTATTAGTTTATCCTTTTCTGCAGCGATACTTTGCCGCAGGGATCATGATAGGCTCGATTAAGGGATAGATCATAGGGAATCCAAAGAATTAAACGGCTAATCCCCCCCCTTAAAAATTCCAGGTGGGAAGTTCCTTCCCCAGAATACCGGCCATCAGGGCTGTTACCACCGTCCGGGCCTGGGCCAGGGAAGCGGGCTCCGCGGTGACCCGCTCAAGCCGACCGGGGTCCAGGTCCTGCACCGCCCTAAGCCAGCGCCGTGCGCCGGGACTTAGGGGCAAAAAGCGATCCCCGGACCCGGCGCCGCGCTGGAATTCCCCCTCCAGCTTATCGAACCATAGGAGTTCACCGGGGGCTTCGCCGGGGCGGTTTTCGCCCAGGTCCGGCCTTAATCCCAGGAAGCCTGCCCAGTTCCACAGAAATTGGGTGAAGATCCGGCCCGTGGCCCCCTCGCCGGCCTCCGCCAGGGCTTCCAGGCTGGCGTTCGCCAGGGACAGGGCCTTTTCCCAGTTCCCCCCGCCCCCGTGGGAAGCCAGAATCGTATCCGCCACCGCACCGGCCGCCATGGCCCGCTCGTAGAGTTCCCGCAGGCCCGGTCGCCAGGATGTAACATCAAAATCGTTCACCCGGCGGGAATCCCGTACCGGGTCCAGGTAGTAGTACAGGGTCCCCCAGTGGAAGGGGGACACATGGGAGCGGAGTTTACTCTTAGCCCCCCCGTAGACCGTGGCCCGGAGGATACCATCCCCGGAACTGAGAAACCATGCCTCCCGGTTGGATTCCCCAAAGGGCGCGGTCTTCAAAACCAGGGCCTGGCAGATAAAGGTCCGGGACATGGACTTAGGGTCTTAGGGATAGCGCTTCTTCCCTGGCGGCTTTTTGCCAATACTGGCTCCGGCCTATGCCCAGGCCGATTTCACCCCGCATCTCCAGGGTATCGGCTTTGAATTTATCCCCGTCCGCGGCATGGAAAGTAATTTTACACTTGTACATATTGCCGTCGCTGGGATCGATCACATTACCGTTTGCCCAATGGCCGGGCTTCTCCATGGTCAGGCCGAAAATCCAGGGGGTACCCACCACCATCATCTCATTCACCCTGCCGGACACGGGAAACCCCCGGTAGCTTTCCCTGCACCTTAGGGCCCGGACATCGGGGGCATGTTCCGCGGTGGACAGAACCTTACCGTAGAGTTTGCCCCCCTCCTGATAGATCTCCCAGCCCGCGGTTACCCTGCCGGTCTTATCGTCAATACTCAGCCAATAACCTTCCACGGGGTCCGCCGCAGACAAGGCCCTTCCCAAAAGCAATAAACCGCATACGATGACCGTAATCCTCTTCATTTTTCTCCCCTTTATTTCTGGATAAAACGATGCGGTTTTTCACTGATGCATGACACCCATCTTTCGGGTATTAATCTCCTTGAGGATCTCAGGATCAACTTTGAAATTGCGGTCCATGTCCATGATGCCGTTGATCTCCTGCTGTACATCCGTCACCTGAGTATAGCAAAAGCCGCAGACCCCATCAAGTTTTTTAATGGCCGTGGTGATGGTGTCGAACCGTTTAACATACTCCTCCGGGGAATTTACCTTGTTGCCGTAACCCCAGCCCTCTCCCCGGTTGCTAAAGGCGATGCCGCCGAATTCGCTGATGATCACCGGCTGTCCCCCGTACCCATAACCCTGGGCAAAGGCAAAGCGGTCCTTGTTATGGCTCACCTCGTTATCGAGGATTGCGTCCAGTTTTTCATAGCGATGTAAAAGATCTTCCCCCTTCTCCTCGTAATCGTGGAGGGTGATAATGTCCGACACCGTATGCTCCCAGCCGTCGTTGCAGATCACCGGCCGGTGGGGATCGTAGGCCTTGGTTAGGCAGTAGATCGCTTCGGTAAAGAGCTGCTGGGACCGGCCGGTCCTTATCCCCGGCACCCCCCAGGATTCATTAAAGGGGGTCCAGGTGATGATCGAGGGGTGGTTGTAGTTTTGTTTCACCACTTCCATCCACTCCCGGGTAAAATTGCTTACCGCCGTATCACTGAACTCGTAGGCCGCGGCCGCTTCGCTCCACACCAAGAGACCCTTCACATCGGCCCAGTAGAGGAACCGCTCGTCCTCAATTTTCTGATGCTTCCGTACCCCGTTGTAGCCCGCCGCTAAAATCTTGTCGATGTCGTTGATCAGGGCCTGTTCGCCGGGGGCGCTGATTCCCGATTCCCTCCAGTAGCCCTGGTCCAGGATAAGCCGCTGGTACAGGGGACCCCCGTTAAGGAGGACGGCGTTCCCCTCAATGTTAATATCCCTCATACCGAAGTAAGAAAGAACCCGATCCACAAGCCTGCCGTTCCTGGTAAGCGTAAAACTTATGTCGTAAAGGTCCGGCTTTTCAGGGGACCAGGGCCGTATCCCCCATTCGCAGAGGGCCGTGGACCTGAGATCCACCGTAAGGGAAAGTCTGTTTTTCAATGCCGGCGCCGTGATGCGGTTGACCGTGCTGCCCTGGAAGCTTACGGAAGCTTCAAAGACCAGATCGTCCCCGGCATGGCTGAGTTCCGCCTCAAGCTCCAGGATGCCCCCGGCCAGCGCCGGAGTCATCTTTATCCCGGCGATGCGGACCTCCGGAACCTGCTCAATCCAGACGCTTTTCCAGATCCCGGTGTTCTGCAGATACCAGCAGCCAAAATTACCGTCTCTCCAGCGCTGCTTTCCCCGGGGCTGGGCGGTGTCAAAGGAATCCGCCGCCCGGACGGTGATTTGGTTATCCCCCCGTCTGGCCAAGTCTGTGATGTCAAAGGAGAAACGGGCGTAGCCGCCTGAGTGTTCCCCCGCTAAGGCGCCGTTTACCCATACCTGGGTATGGTAATCGCTGCCTTCAAAGTGGAGCAGTATCCGCTTGCCCTGGGCCTTGTCCAGTCCCACGGTCCGCTGATACCAAACCACATCATGGCGGCCCTGGTCCCCAATGCCGCTGGCGGGGTACTCGTAGGTAAAGGGGACCGTGATTTCCCTTCCCGCCGGAAAGGAGCGATACCATTTCCTGCTCCTGCCTTCATCGGAGTCGTCGAAGGCGAAATTCCATTTTCCGTCAAGTTTTTCCCATGAATTCTTGCCCCGTACGAACTGGGGGCGGGGATAATCCGGCTGATAACACTGCAAGATAAACCTCCACATAAACAGGGGACCCTGTCTAGCTAAGCTCCAGGGCGAAGACCTTGCTGCCGCGGCTGTGGTCGTAGAGCTTCCGCCGTTTTTCCGGCAGACTCTCCACCCTAACTTCCCGGAAACCCAGCAGTTCGAACCAGTCCTGGGTGCGGGTGGTAAGCACAAAAACCCTGGCAAGCCCCTTCTTCCGGGCCTGGCTCACCAGGTAGCCCACAATGCGCCGCCCCAGACCCATGTCCGCATAGAGGGGGTCCGTGGCGATGGCGGCAATCTCCCCCTGGGCTTCGCCCCATTCGTGGAGGGCTCCGCAGGCGTGCACCGAGCCGTCGATCTCAAAGACCGCAAAGTCCCCCTTCTTTTCCAGAATCTGTTCGGCGCTCCGCTTTATCAGGATACCCTGCCTCATCAAGGGGTCCATAAGCCGCAGGATCACCGGAATGTCCCGGCTCCGCAGGGGCCGGATAGATTCATACTCGTCGCTGTAGACCATGGTGCCGGAACCCAGGTTGGAAAAGAGTTCCCGCAGAATGGCGCCGTCTTCCTGACCGCTGACCAGGTGAACCCGCTCCACCCCGGCCTGGGATGCCTTAAGGGCCAGGGCCAGTTCCCGCAGGGGCCGGTCATCCCCCTGGCCGTTGGCCTGGCCAATGGACAGACCATTGGCCTTAAGGACCGCCTTCGCCTCCGAGGGGGTAAGCCGCAGGGCCCGTCCGTCTTCCGCCAGTTCCACCCCCTCGGGCAGTTTGTAGATGTCCGAGCGCAGCCCCCCGCCCAGGGCCACAAAGAACAGCTTTACCGCGCCCAGGGCCTCAGCCGCGGCCAGGGCAATCTCGTCACTGGGCACATTGTAGGGCTTCCCTGCGGGACTGTAACCGATACAGGGCAGGATAGGCACCATACCCTGGTCCAGAGTCTTGGTAAGGGAATCGCTTAAAATCTTGTCCACCGCGCCCGTATGTTCCATGTCCGTTCCGTCCACCACCCCCATGCCCCGGGCCCGGACAAAGTTGCCAATCACCGCATCCACCCGGCTCCCCGCCAGGCCGGTCATAAAACGGGCGGCCACATGGAAGGCCGCCATCTCCACAAAGGGAATGGAAGCGGCGGTAGTAACCCTGTGGGAAAGAATATACGAAGAGGCCATGCCGTATTCCCCCAGCACCGCATCGATCCATTCC
Organism: Treponema sp.; assembly: GCA_031274285.1. GTDB lineage: Bacteria > Spirochaetota > Spirochaetia > Treponematales > Breznakiellaceae > JAISFT01. The sequence goes on from JAISQJ010000019.1 coordinate 13,791, forward strand.
TTAGCTCCCGGTACAATGACCACCCGGAAACCGGTCTGGGCCAGCAGGGCCAGGTCCTTCACCAGGAGCGGAAAAAGCGGGTCCTCGGTTACGGGGAAATCAATCTTAAAAACCATGGTGGAGCCTTCAAAGCGGCTTTGGTAGTGAAAAGCCTCCCGGATAAGCTCCACCCGGGACCAGGGTTTGCCGGTTTCAGCCATAACCAAAGGATAAACGTTTACCCCCGGTCCGGCAATAGAAAGGCCGGACCAAATCAGAACGCCCCGTCATGTTTCCAATTCCCTCAGATGATCCGCAATAACCTTGCCCACCGCCTCCTTAACCGCCCGCTCAACCGCAGCCCCCACGGCCTCCTCAATATCCGTTAGGACCGCGCCCCGGATCCTGCGCACCATTCCCGCGGGGGAAGGGGGCATGGAGAATAATTCAGGGGGATCAATTTCCAGGGCCGCGGCAAGCCGTTCCAGCACTTCGGGGGTGGGGAACTTCCTTGCCAGTTCGATCATGGCAATATAGTGGGTGGAAATATCCGCTTTCCTCGCCAAGCCCGCCTGCGATAAACCAAGAATACGCCTGTTTTCCTTCATATTAGAAGCCAATAGCTCTCTAAGCCCTGCCATACCCAGCCTACTTGCCTTTAAGACAAGCATAATTTTTTCCAACCCCTTGACAACTTGCCGATAAGGTATTTACATAGTGAGATTATGATTATCTCATAGGTAACTGGCTCCGGTGAAACCCCGTTTCACCGTATAAAAGATCATACAGGAGGAGGAACTATGGCGGGCGATAAGAAAAACATCCTTACCCTCGATGATTCCGTAACGCAGTTGGCAATCTATAAATCATTATTGGGAAGCCAGTATACCCTATGGCCCTGCACTTCGCCATTAAAGGCATTACAGCTCTTAAAAAAGGCAAGCATAGATTTAATCACCGTAGATATAGAAATGCCCGAAATGACGGGCTTTGAATTCGTAAAGGAAATCAAAAAGGACAAAGATTTAAAAGAAATTCCGGTTATAGTTATTTCGAGCCATAAGGATATCCAGGACGCCGTAAAACACGGCGCCAGTGCGTATATAAAAAAGCCTGTAAAAGCCGTTGAATTACGGGAAAAGATAGCCCAGTCGCTCGGGGCAGGGTAAGGTAGTCCTTTTCACATTGAAAACGTCAAATTTCTATGTTAGGTTATACCCATGGGCGTCAATCCGAACATGCCCCTGCGTCTTTTATTGTACATAGCCCGGATCTACGAATACCTCATTGAACAGTGGAAAAAGGGCAGTCTGTACCGGGAACGGCTTATCAAGCTTCCCTTTCCCCAGTTCATCGTCCTGTACAACGGGATAAAACCCTATCCGGACCGGGTAACGCTGAAACTATCGGACTGCTTTGAGGCGGTAGGGGAGCTTATGGGCAAGGCGGTTACGGGGCCGGCGCTGGAACTCATCGTGCAGGTATATAATATTAACCAGGGCTACAACGAGGAGCTGGTGGGGCGCAGTGAGAATCTGAAGGGGTACAGCAGCTTCATAGGGCGGGTGAGGGAGAACCGGAAGGCGATGGGGCTGGAAGGGGCGATGAAGGAAGCGGTGGAATACTGCATAGCGCACAACATACTGAGCGCCTTTTTAATTAAGCACAGTACGGAGGTAAAGAACATGCTGTTAACGGAATGGAACATAGACGATGCCAAGGAAGTGTGGCAGGAGGAAGCCAGGGAAGAGGGCAGAGAAGAAGGCAGGGCGGAAACGGTCAAAGAAGTATTGGAACTCATCAGGCAGGGCTATATCAGTGAAGAAGAACTCCGGAAATATTTGAAATAGGCCGGCGTTTTCCGGAAGTTATACCGGGGCTTTTGCGGGACGGCCCTTTTCAGCTAGAATAATCCCGCCATATATGAAAAAGCTCTTAATGGGAAACGAGGCCATTGCCCTGGGGGCCCTGCGGGCGGGGGTCCAGGTGGCGGCCGGGTATCCCGGCACCCCCTCCACGGAAATCCTTGAAACCCTGGTTAAGTACCACAGGGAATGGAAATTGGCCCGGGACGGGACCCGGGGATCGGGGCCGGAATACACGGGCCCCGACTGCGCCTCCCTTATCCATGCCGAGTGGTCGGTGAACGAGAAGTCCGCCCTGGAAGTTGCCGCGGGGGCCGCCTGGGCCGGGGCCCGCGCCCTGGTGACCATGAAGCAGGTGGGCCTTAACGTGGCAAGCGACCCCCTGATGAGCCTTAACTACCTGGGGGTCCAGGGCGCGCTGGTAGTGGCGGTGGCCGACGATCCGGGGCCCATCTCTTCCCAAACGGAGCAGGATACCCGGCGCTTCGGCCTCTACGCCAAGATCGCCGTCTTCGATCCCGCCTCCCCGGAGGAGGCCTACACGATGATCGGCGATGCCTTTGCCTTTTCGGAAAAGTACGGGCGTCCGGTTATTCTGCGGCCCACCACCAGGGTCTGCCATAGTTACGCCGGCGTAAGCTTGCTGCCCGATCCGCGCCGGAATCCCGAAAAACAGAATCCCGGTTTTGAAAAACAGGGGGGCCGCTGGGTGATCTTTCCCAGCCTTTCGTACCGCAGCCACCTTAAAATCGAGGAAGATCTGCGGGCCATGGCGGAGGAATTTTCCGGCTATGGGGCCAACCGAATCACCGAGACCGCCCCTACCAGGGATGAAGACCCCGAACAGGCGGGCCCTCCGCCCCGCAGGGGCATTGCCCTTGGCGGGGTAAGCCGCATGTATGTAAAAGAACTCCTCAGCAGCCTTGCCCCCGTCTGCCGGGTCTTGGAGATTGCCGGCTACCCCTTTCCCGACAGGCTGGCCGCGGCATTCCTGGCGGATCTTGATGAGGTTCTGGTACTGGAAGAACTGGACCCGGTCATCGAGGATGCCCTGACCGGCCTTGCCGGCCGGGAGCATCTGAGGCTGAGGATCCGGGGTAAGCGCAGCGGGGACAGCCCGGAGGCGGGGGAGCAAACCCTGGCGGACCTGGAAAAGCGGCTCCGGGCCTTCCTGGACATGGATGCAGGCATGCCTGCCGCGGTTCCGGGACCATCCGGCGCCGAGGCGCCGCCCCTTCCCCCCCGCCCGCCGGTTCTCTGCGCGGGCTGCCCCCACCGGGCTTCGTTTTTTGCGGTCAAGGAGGCGGTGCGCCGCTTTGAAGGCGGCCGGCGCAAGGCCGTATACTCCGGGGACATCGGCTGTTACACCCTGGGGAACGCCCGGCCCCTGGACATGGTGGATACCTGCCTCTGCATGGGCGCGGGGATCACCGCGGCCCAGGGTATCAACCGGGTGGAGGCCGCGCTGGGGAGGGACACCCTCAACTTCGCCTTTATCGGGGATTCCACCTTTTTCCATACCGGCATACCCGGCATCGTGAACGCCGTATACAACGACGCCTCTATCATTGTGATAATCCTGGATAACTACACCACCGCCATGACCGGCAGCCAGAGCCACCCCGGGGTGGGGAAGTCCATTTACGGTTCCCCGGCGGCAAAAATCAGCATCCCCGGGGTGTTGAAGGCCCTGGGGGTAGCGGAGACCCTGTGCCTTAACCCCTTTGATCAACCTGCCGCCCAGGAGGGCCTGCTTTCCCTGCTGGGGAAAAGGGGGGTGCGGGCCGCTGTTTTTGAAGGACCCTGCATCATGGTTTCCCGGCGCGGAACGTCCTGCGCCGTCGATCCGGGGCGCTGCACCGGCTGCGGGGCCTGCGTTAAGAAGCTGGGCTGCCCCGCCCTGTCCCTGCAGCCTGTTCCGTCCCTGCAGCCCGCCCTGGAGCCGGGGCGCCTGGTTTGCCGCCTCGATCCCGCCCTCTGTACGGGCTGCGGCGTCTGCCGCCATCTCTGCGCCTTTGACGCCATAACCGGGGGGGAAGCCTGATGCTAAACTGCCTTATTACCGGGGTGGGCGGCCAGGGTACGGTGCTCCTGTCGCGCCTCATTGGGGAGGCGGCCCTCAACCGGGGCCTGGATGTCCGGGGCTCGGAGACCATCGGCATGGCCCAGCGGGGGGGCAGCGTGACCAGCCACCTGAGGATAGGGGAGGGGAGCTTCTCCCCCCTCATCCCGCCGGGCCGGGCGGACCTTATCATGGCCTTCGAGTGCGCCGAGGCGGTGCGGGTCCTGCCCTACCTGGCCCCCACGGGGAAGATGCTGGCCCTGGACCGGGCCCTTGTGCCCGGCGCCGGGTCCCCGGAGCCCTACCGTCCGGCGGATATGATGGCCTACCTGGACTCATGCCTGGGGGACCGCCTTACGGTGGTATCCTGGGAAGGACTTGTCCGGGATTTTGACCCCAGGGTAAGCAATGTCCTCCTGTTGGGCAGGGCCATTGCCGGGGGGTTCCTGCCCTTTAGCGTTGCGGAGATCATCGACGTATTGCGGCTGCGGGTTTCACCCAAATTCCTAGCCTTGAATATCCGGGCCTTGCAAGGTTAAGCTATTCATTGACGTCAGTACGACTTTTACACTTGCAACAAATTTGTCATTCTGGTAGGATTTTACAGTATCGATTCGGCTTGATTCGGTTAACGAGCGGCTGTCCATGCGGTGTCTACGGACAGATTCCAAATAGCAGATGATTAAAAAGGAGGTTTCAATTGAAAGCGATAAGAGTGAAAGGTTGGTGGCTCATCCGCCTCGCGTTGGGCATAGTCGGTAGGAAAGGACTTGCGGGACTCCGCAAATCGTCAAAGGCCGCCCGGCAGGCCCAGGAAACGGTGCTGCGCTCATTCCTTACCAGTGCCAAGGATACAGTGTACGGCAAGGAGCATAACTTTTCCGCCATCCTTGAAGCCCAGGGCCCCGATTTGTTTGAGGCCTACCGCAAGCAGGTACCCATCAACGACTACGAGAATCTGCGGCCCTACGTGGAGCGCCACAAAAACGGCGAGGCGGATGTTCTATTCCCCGGAAAGCCGAAAATGTATGGAACCACCAGCGGCACTACCAAGGAACCCAAGTGGATTCCCATTACCGAACAGTATTACCAGGAAGTATACAAAAAATTGAATCAGACCTGGTTTTATACGCTGATCAAAAATAAACCCAGGGTCTTCTACGGCAAGACCCTTTCTATCGTCGGCAAGGCGATAGAGGGGGCGGCGCCGGACGGTACGGTCTACGGCTCTATTTCGGGGATCTCCCAGCGGGATATTCCCCACTTTATGGAGGTTGTTCACACGGCCCCCGCGGATGTGTTCCATATCACCGAATACAAGGCCCGGTATTACGCCATCATGCGGATGGGGATTGAGCAGGATGTTACGCTGATCATCACGGCAAATCCCAGCACCCTGGTGGAGATGCAGACCAACGCCAATGAATTTTTTGATGAATATGTGAGCGATATTGAAAACGGTACCCTGAGTAAGCGTTTCACCATTCCCGATACGGTCCGCCAGGCCCTGGAATCCCGGTTAAAGCCGAATCCCGTCCGCGCCGAAGAACTGCGCCAGCTTAGGGTGCGTTACGGCACGGTGCTGCCCAAGCACTACTGGCCCCACATGCAGATTGTCAATGTTTGGATGTGCGGAAATACCTCGATCTACCTTGAAAAGGTGCGGAATTCTTTCCCCGAGCACACGGTGTTCCATGAGTTCAGCTATTTTTCCACCGAATGCAGGGCGGGCTTGGTGCTCAAGAGCAACACCCTCGATACGGTTCCCTTTGGCCACATGACCTACTTTGAGTTTATCCACGAGTCTGATACCGAAGCCAAAGACCCCAAGGTGTATCAGCTCTGGGAACTCAGGAAAGGCGAGCGCTACTGTCCAATCGTCACCACCTCCGCGGGGCTGTACCGTTACAATATGACGGACCTGGTGGAGATCACCGGTTTCTATAATCAATATCCCCTCATCAAATTTGTGCAGAAGACGAACGGAACTATCAGCCTGACCGGTGAAAAACTCCACGAGCGGCAGTTTATCGAAGCGGTGCGCTGCTGCAGCCAGGAAATGGGCCTTCCCATCGGCTTTTTTGTGGGATTTGCCAACACCGAAAAATCGAACTACCGGTTCTACTACGAATTTGCCGATCAGACGATCTCCCTGCCCCGGGCGGAGGAATTTACCAAGGCCGTGGACGCCCGGCTCATGGAATTCAATCCCGAATACGAGTCCAAGCGGACTTCAAACCGGGTAAAGGCGCCGGATACCTCCCTGCTGGTAAAGGACTCCTTTGAGCAGTTCAAGGAGGCCTGTATCGATAAGGGTTACCGGGACGGCCAGTTCAAACTGAATTTGCTCATGCTGGACGCCAAGCGGCAGGAGATGTTCGAAGAACTGGTAAAAAAATGAACGGCCGTCCTGCCGCCGGTCCCATAGGGGAATACGGCGGCGGGCCTGATTTTTTGCGGGGACTGGGGGCGATTATTTTTGATCTGGACGGCACGCTCTATGATCAAAAGGGTATCGCCAGGCGGCTTGTCCTGGCCCGGCCCCTGGATGCCTTCCTGATGCGGGCGGAGCGGCAAACGCGGAAACAGTTTGCCGGGCGCTCCTACGGCACGGTGGAGGCCTACTTCCAAGCGTTCTTTGAGGAACTGTCAAAACAGATTCGCCGTTCCGCCTCCTTTGCGAGGACCTGGTACTTTGAAACCTATATGCCCCTGATGACCGGCATACTCGCCAAACACTACCGCGCCCGGCCGGGGGCTGCGGAAGTGTTTGCCGCCTTAGCCTCGGGCGCTAACGGCCTGGGTGGGAAAATTCCCTTTGCCGTGTATTCGGATTATCCCATGGCCGCCGCCCGCCTTGAGGCCATCGGCCTTGACCGCGGCTCCTGCAGGGTATACGGCCCCCAGGACTTTGGCGCGCAAAAACCCGCGGCCGCCCCCTTCCTCCGTATCGCCGGGGATCTGGGCAGCGCCCCCCAGGACACCCTGGTAGCCGGTGACCGGGACGATACCGACGGCGCCGGGGCGGCGGCCGCCGGCATGAGGTACTTCAGCATAAGCGCTCCCGCCTGGGAGCGTTTTTGTTCCTGGGTACTGCCCCGAAAGCATGCCCATTGATCGGGATTTTTTGCATATTTATGCAAAAAATCCACAAGTGCAATCGGACACGAAGGGTCCGCGGCTGCTAGTACAGCCTGGTAAGCAGCAGGGATAGCTGCGGCAGGTAGGTGACGATGAGCACTACCGCCAACTGTATGGCGAGGAAGGGAAGCACATTCCGCGAAGTCTCCGCAAAGGGCCGCCTGAAATGGTAACTGGCAAGGAACAGGTTAAGCCCCACCGGCGGCGTTAGAAAGCCCGCTTCCATGTTGATCAGGAAGATGATCCCCAGGTGCACCGGGTTAATGCCGTAGGCCTCCCCCAGGGGGGAAAGCAGGGGCAGGATGATCATGATGGCGGAAAATATGTCGATAAGGCAGCCGGTTACCAAAAGGGCCAGGTTCAGGATCAGCAGGAAGACCCATTTCGAGCTGATGGCGCTCTGCATCCACCGGGCGAAATATTCCGGCGCCCTTGAATCAACGATGTAGTAGGACAGTGCCTGGGCCAGGGCCAGGATGGAAAGTACGCCCCCGATGATGGGGACCGCCTTTGAAAATACCCCCGCCATTCCCTTCAGGCTGATTTCCCGGTAGATTACCACCTCTACGATGAACACATAAATTACCGCCGCGGCTCCCACCTCGACCAGGGAAAACAGGCCGGTAAAGTAGCCGGTAATCAAAAAAACGGGAAGCAGTATTTCCAAAAATGAACCCCTCAGGCCCTGGGCCGCTTTTTTCAGGCTGAAGGGGATAATTTGAATATGGCCTCTTACCGAAACGGTAATGCCGAACACGATCATGGCCGCCACCAGGACAAGTCCGGGCAGTATGCCGCCCAGGAAAAGATGGGCGGTGTTGGTCCGCGTTGCCGCACCCACCAGCAGGATGGGGAGGCTCGGCGGAAAGAGGAGGCCGATACTCCCCGATGCGGTTAACAGGCCAATGGCGAATTTTTCCGGGTAATCCTTAAGCACGGTAAGCAGGATTCCCCCCATGGCAAGGATCGTGACTCCGGAAGCGCCGGTAAAAGAAGTGAAAAACGCGCAGAGGATCACGGTAACCACGATCATGCCGCCGGGAATCCAGCCGAAAAAACTCTTAAAGGTTTCCACCAGCCGCTCCCCGGCCCTGCTTTCGGAAAGGATAAAGCCGGCCAGGGTGAACAGCGGGATGGCAATAAGGTTGTTTTGGGTTAAGGCGGTGTAAACCTGGTTGGCAACGATGTCGATCTCACCCCAGCTGCCCTGCAGGAGCAGAAGGGCCATGCCGCCGATGATGACAAAGAGGGGCGTACCGATGAGGGCCGCGGCGGCCAGCGCCGCAATCGCCGGCGCCCGTATCCAGTCGGCGGCGAAACGGAAGCCATCGCTCAGGGTCCAGGCAAAGTCGGGAAGATCGATGCCCCAGATGAATTTGAAGATCGCCGGCAGGGAACAGACCGTCCCCAGTACCGCCGCCGATACGCAGAGGGCGGCCTTGGCGCCGGAAGCAAAAGCCTGCCGGGCAAAGCGGAAGGCCATGACCGCATAGCCCAGGGGCATGACCAGGGCGATAAGCCTGTCCGGGATAAAGCCCACCATCTGCATGGGGTAAAGTCCCACCCTGATAAAAGAAACGGAACACCAGGCAAATATGGTGACAAAAAACACGGATACAAGGGCCCCCGCGGCGGAAAGGCGGCCTTTGATTTTTTCGCTGCCGATGTACTGGGGAAGGCCGATGGAAAGATGGTCGCCCCGGCGGGTGGTGATCATCCCCGACGCCAGGCCCAGGGCCAGGAGCAGATGGGCGGTCAGCGCGGGGGCCGCGGGAAAACGGGACCGGAGGAAGAGCCGCAAAAGGGAGTCCGTAATAGGAATTACCGTAAGCAGGAACAGGGAGATATGGCAGATGCCCTCTTCGATTATCCAATGGAGCGGCCGCTTGCCAGTCATACTAACGCCCGCCGCGATGGGTTCGTAATAATGCGTCGATACGGTCGTACATATTTTTATCAAAGATACTGTTGACCAGGGACGGCATAATCCGGTTCACATCAGCGTACCATAACTGGGCCTGTTCGGGGCTTACCTCATTGACCACCAGCCCGTAGTCCATGTAATCCCTAAGAAGGCTCGCTTCAAATGCCGGCACCGACTGGTCAAGTTCCGCCTCCACCTTTTTGGCGATCTCAATAAGTTTATCCTTGTAGCGGTCGGGGACCGAACGCCATGCGCGCTGATTCATGATAATGGCTCCCATAAAGGGGGCAACCTGAATAGAGGCCATGTTTTTTGCCCGGCCGAATATCTGCAGACTCCCCGCAGTCACCGGGCTCTGGTATACGGCGTCGATCTTGCCGCCGGAAAGGTCCACCAGGATCTGATTCAGCGCCACCGGCACCATCTGGTAGCCCATGGCCCTGAACGCATCCATCAGTTCAGGTTCCGTCTCGCTGGTACCCAGCTTCTGCCGCTTAAGGTCATCGGGCACAAAGACGGGGCTCTTTGAGAAAAACCGCACCCAGCCCACCTTTGACCAGGCCAGGGTAAAGTAACCCCTGCCATTGATCCCCCGCTCAATCTCCGGCCTTACCGCGTTCAGGGCCAGGTCCAGTTCCTCGTTATTTCTGATAAGGAAGGGGCAGCTCAGGGTCATTATTTCCGGCCGTATCAGCTTTAGGCCGAAGGTACTCAGCATGGCCGCCTGTATCTGATTAAGGTTAAGCTGCCTCAGGACATCGGCCTCGTTGGATTTTACATTGTAGTAAATTACCAGCTCCACCTCGCCGTTGGTCACCTCGTACCAGTCGGAGGCCATTCGGTTCAGCACCGCTCCCCAGGGAGTATTTTCAGGAACCAGGGCGGCCAGCTTTATCACCGTCCGCCGCTGGGCAAAGGCGGGAGCGGGCAAAAGCAGCGCAGCGCAAAAGAGGCAGATCAATAGTTTTTTCATCTCCGGCTCCTCGGGTTAATCGCCTTCGCAGGGGTAAGGGTTATCGGTAATACCGGCCAGTTCCACGATTCTCCGGTGAGTTAAGGCCCTTAACAAGGTTACCGCCTCTTTGCGGGGCTTGGAAAGGTCGGGCAGAATGGGCTCGCCGATACGCAGGGTAACAAGGGGGAGGCCCCGCTTGAAAATCTTGTACAGCCCCCTGGACTCCCGGTATGAAAAGGCCAGGGGAATAACGGGAAGATTATAATTATAGGCCATGGTAAACATGCCCTTCTTAAAGGGCCGTATCAGATGGAAATAGGGCCAATTACTCCCCTCGGGAAACACGTGGAACCATTTCTTTTTCCGGTGGAGTTCGTCAAAGGCCAGGTTGAAATTTTTCATGGCGTGAACGCCGGTGGGAACGGGAATGCCCCCCACCAGCCGGATAAGTGTCCGGTCCGGCCCCCCCAGGTTTTCCTTCCATGCGGGAAAATACAGGCGCCTAAACCGCACGGCCTGCAGAATCATGAGCAGGTCCCAGCGCAGGGTGTGGTTCGATACGGTAAGGGCCCCGTCCCGCAGGAGTTTACGGTTTTTTTTGAGAATTTTTCTTCCCTCAATACGGAGCCCGAAGCGGACAGGCGAAAGGATAAACACCAGGACAAAGATACCCAGATAGAGGAGGGCGCTCATTATCCTAAAGCCCGGGGATTTATCAAGAAATGGATACTGCTCGGTGATAACAAATTCTGTTCCCGCCGCCCTGCCGGCCATGTGCTCATCGGGCCGCTCAGGGTAGCTGATGCCAAGCTGGGGAACATAGGGCCTATCCGTCTGCATGGTATAAGACTATAGCCGTCATTGCGGGGGAAGACAAGGACTTCCCCCGCGTCAAGGTTCCCGACGAATCAGTCCTTTTCGTCCCAAAGCTTCTGTTCCTGCTCTCCCTGAATCTCCGGGTAGGCGGAAAGCATGGGCCGCTGGGTCTCGCCCCTGCGGCGGGCCAGATAGTTTTTGGTGATGGTAAATACGGTGCCCGACAGGAACACCACGCCGATAAGGTTAGGCAGGGCCATAAGCCCGTTCAGGGTGTCCGAAATATCCCAGGCCAGGGTAAGTTCCATGGTGGCCCCCACCAGGATAAAGGTGACAAACACCACCTTGTAGATCAGCACCACCTTGGTCCCAAAGATGTACTCCGTGGCCTTTTCGCCGTAGAAGGACCAGCCCAGGACCGTAGAGAAGGCAAAGAGCAGCACCGCCAGGGAGACGAAGTACCGGGCAAAGGCATGGAAGCCCACGGCAAAGGCTTCGTTCACCAGGGGGACCCCGGTAAGACCGGTGGCGGTGGAGCCGGAGCAGAGGATGGCAAAGGCGGTAAGGGTACATACGATAATGGTGTCAAAGAAGACCTCGAAGATCCCCCACATACCCTGAACCACCGGCTCCTTAACGTCCGATGCGGAATGGACCATCACCGAGGAACCAAGGCCCGCTTCGTTGGAAAAGACCCCCCGCTTAAAGCCCATGGTGATAGCCTGCCGCATGGCGGCCCCGGCAAAGCCCCCGGCCGCGGCCTGGAAGCCAAAGGCCCCCTGGAAAATCTGGGCAAGGACCTGGGGTACCAGGGCGATGTTGGTGATAAGGATGTAAAGAGCGCCAATGATGTAGAAAACCGCCATGAAGGGGACGATCCGTTCGGTCACCTGGGCAATCCGCTTGATTCCCCCGATGATCACCAGCCCCGCCAACAGCGCCAGCACGATGCCGGTGGCCAGGGGCGGGATGCGGAAGGCATCGTTCATGGCGCTGGCAATGGAGTTCACCTGAGTCATGTTACCGATGCCGAAGGAGGCCAGCATGCAGAACAGGGAAAAGAGAAAGGCCAGGGGCTTGGCAATGTCCGACAGGAAGGGCTTGGTTTCAAAGCCGTTGGTCACGTGGCTTATGTCCCTAAAGCCGTTGGAGATGTAGTACATGGCCCCGCCGGTCCACTCCCCATTGATGTTCTTTTTCCGGTAGAAGATACCCAGGACGTTTTCCGCGTAGTTGGTCATCATGCCAAAGAAGGCGGAGACCCACATCCAGAACACCGCCCCCGGTCCCCCCAGGGAAATAGCCGTCGCCACCCCCGCGATGTTGCCCGTACCGATAGTCGCGGCCAGGGCGGTGGACAGGGCCTGGAACTGGGAGATAGCCTTGGTTTCCTTGGTGGACGTTACCGACTTCTTTTTAAAGATCGCCAGCCAAGTTTTATCGTTGGTATCCTTGGCCTCCCGGATTTGGAAGAAGCCCGTCCGCAAAGTCATGTAGATGCCCGTACAGATGATCAGGGCCAGCATCGGCGGCCCCCAGACCCAACTGTTGATGGCCCCGTTTATCCCCGTAATCTGGGCAATAAAGCTTTCCATACAAACCTCCTTGCGTTAAGCGGATAATAACCAGAGGCTTAGTATACCTGCAATTTGCCGGTTTGTAATCTATTTTGTTTCTATGGGTGGCGGGCAGGCCTTGCAGAATTCCCCAATCCATGGTAGTGTATCGTTGTATAGAAACATTGGCGGCGGTCGGGGGAAGTTATGGAAATGACCAATGAGTTACTGGCGGGGATTCGGGAATCCATGGCCCATGCCAAAAAAAGCGCCTTTTATACCGGGTTTTTCAAGGGGATAAACCCGGAGGATATAAAAAGCCGGGGGGATTTTGAAAAGCTCCCCTTTACCGGCAAGGAGGAACTCCGGGAGGCCTATCCCCTGGGCCTGCTGGCCGCAGGGGAAGAACAGGTGGTGCGGATTCATTCATCTTCGGGTACCACCGGGACCCCGGTGATCATCCCCTACACCCGGAAGGATGTGGAAGACTGGGCTCTGATGTTTAAGCGCTGCTACGAAACTGCGGGGGTTACCCCCCTGGACCGGGTCCACATTACCCCCGGCTACGGGCTGTGGACCGCGGGGATCGGTTTCCAGCTTGGGGCGGAACTGCTGGGGGCCATGACCATCCCCATGGGGCCGGGGAACACGGACAAGCAGATCAAGATGATGGAAGACCTGGGCTCCACGGTGCTCTGCGCCACTTCTTCTTACGCCCTGCTTTTGGCGGAGGAGATTGAGAAACGGAAGCTGCGGGACAGGATCCGCCTGAGGAAGAGCCTTATCGGGTCGGAGCGCTGGGGGGAAAAGATGCGGAAGCGTATCGCCGCGGAACTGGGGGTGGAACTCTACGACATCTACGGCCTTACGGAGATCTACGGCCCCGGCATCGGCATTAGCTGCCCCCATGCCTGCGGCATGCACCTGTGGACCGATTACCTGTACTACGAGATCATCAACCCCCACACCGGGGCCCAGGTAGGTCCCGGCGAGATCGGCGAACTGGTGATCACCACCCTCTGTAAGGAAGGGGCCCCCCTTATCCGCTACCGTACCCGCGACCTTACCAGGGAGATTTCCGGCGACTGTCCCTGCGGCAGCCCCTTTCCCCGGATCGATACCCTGATCGGCCGTTCCGACGACATGGTCAAGGTGAAGGGGGCCATGATCTACCCCGGCAAGATTGACGAATTCCTGGCCGGCGTCCCCGATGTGTCCAGCGAGTACCAGATTCAGATCGATCACCTGAACGGCCGGGACATTCTGAACCTCCTGTTCGAGACTCCCCTTAACGGGGCGGAGGAACGGAAAAACCTGGAAAAGATCGTGGAGGAGGCCTTTAAGGAGCGGATTGGCATCACCCCCAAGCCCAAGGCCGTGGGCATGGGAGAACTCCCCCGGAGCGAGAAAAAATCCACCAGGATCTTTGACAACCGCTACTAATTTTGAAGCTAAGCTTTTAAAGCTAAAATGCGTGCTTCAATCTTTCAAAATTTAGTTGTAGAATCCCCTGGTCATGAATGGTCTTACCCTGCTCATCATCGCGGCTGTGGTGCTGACGGCTGCGTATCTCCTCTACGGCCGTTTTCTGGCCCGGTCCTGGGGCATCGATCCGGCTAAAAAGACTCCGGCCCGGGAGTTCGAGGATGGGACGGAGTACGTTCCCAGTACCCCGGCGGTGGTATTTGGCCATGAATTTGCTTCTATCGCCGGGGCAGGGCCCATCAACGGCCCTATTATCGCCGCCATGTTCGGTTGGCTCCCGGTGCTGCTCTGGCTCCTCTTTGGGACCGTTTTTTTCGGCGCCGCCCACGACTTTGCCGCCCTGTACACTTCGGTGCGGAACAAGGGGAAGTCCATCGGCCATGTGATAGAGCTCTACGTGGGCAAGACCGGGAAACGGCTTTTCCTCATCTTTATCTGGCTTTTTTCCATCCTTATCGCCGGGGCTTTTGCGGATATTGTGGCCGGTACCTTTGCGGGCTTTGACCCGCAGGGCCTGGAGATAAAAACCAACGCCAGGGTAGCAAGCGCCTCCCTGCTCTTTGTGGCCGCAGCCCTGGGGCTGGGGCTTTTGATTCGCCGGCGGAAGGCGTCGGACCTGGCCAGCGGGATTATCGCGGTGGATCTGCTCATCTTCTGCATCGTGCTGGGGCTTTTCTTCCCCATTTTTCTGCCCAAGGGGCTTTGGCTTGTCCTGGTATTCGGCTATATTTTTATTGCCTCCGTGGTCCCCGTGTGGCTCCTGGGCCAGCCCCGTAATTACCTGAATTTCTTCCTGCTTATCGCCATGATCCTGGCGGCCTTTATCGGCGTGGTTTTTACCCGGCCGGAAATTTCCATCCCCCCCTTTACGGGTTTTGTGGTGAACGGAAACTACCTGTTTCCCGGCCTTTTTATCACCATCGCCTGCGGGGCTATCTCCGGGTTTCACAGCCTGGTGGCCACGGGTTCGGTATCAAAGCAGATCGACAACGAGCGGTACATGCTCCCCATTTCCTACGGGGCCATGCTGCTGGAAACCCTGGTGGCCATCCTTGCCCTTATCGCCGTGGGCTCCCTTGCCAAGGACGGGGTTCTGCCCGGAGGGACGCCGACCCTTATCTTTGCCACCGCGGTCTCCGGCTTTCTCCACCAGTTGGGGCTCCCCAGCGATGTTTCGTTTTCGATAGTGTCCCTGGCGGTTTCCTCCTTTGTGCTTACCACCCTGGATACGGTGGCCCGGCTGGGCCGGCTTTCCTTTCAGGAACTCTTTGCCGGGGATAAGGAATCCGGCGTTGGGGCCGACCGTTCCCCCGGTAAGGGCCCGGCGCGGATTTCCGCCATCCTGCAATGGGTCATGGGCAGCAAGGCCGCCTCCGCCTTTTGTACCCTGCTGCCGGCCTACCTTTTGGCGATCCTGGGCTACCAGAATATCTGGGCCCTCTTTGGCGCGGCAAACCAGCTTTTGGCCGCCCTTACCCTTCTTGCCTGCGCCCTTTTCCTCAAGCGGAATTCCCGCAAAATAGTAATGCTGGCCCTTCCGACCGCGATCATGCTGATAGTTACCTATTCTTCCCTGGTTCTGACCATAAAAACAAAAATAGAACGCGTGGTTTCCGGCAATTTTGACCTGGGGGTGGACGGCATGCAGCTTGTTATCGCCCTGGCCCTGCTTATCTTAGGAATCCTGGTGGGCATTTCCTGCGTGATAAAATTATTTTCAAAAGAACAGTCCCCCAGGGCTAGGCCATGACGGTGAAAGACCGGCTGTTTCTGATCATTACCAGCGGAAAATATACCGGCATGGACCAGGAGCGGGGGCTGGATGAAACCGTCCGTCTTATGGTCCTGAATATTATCTACACCTTTGCGTCTATCGTCATTCTTTTTATGGGCGCCGCGGATATGCGCGCCTCCCTTATCGACCAGGGGCTGCTGCAGCTAATCATCGGGTTTCTGATGTTTACCAACCTGCTGCTCCTGTGGACCGAGCTTCCCTTTATGGTGGGCGGACTCATCCTTACCGCCATCTACGGCGTCTTCTGCGCCCTTATGCTGTTCCTAAAAAACGAACTCCAGGGATTTTCGATTCTCTGGATCGTTTCCTACCCGGTAATGGCGATCTTTACCTTGAGCCTCCCCGCGGGACTTATTGCCGCGGCGGTTCTTTTTATGGTCACCGCCATAGTCATGGTGCTGCCCGGCGCCGCCCTGCACTCCTATACCCTTTCCGAGGGCATACTGGTCTGCGGCCTCTACCTTTTTATCATGATCCTTACCGCGGTTTACGAGTATGTCCGTTCTATCAAGGACCGCTGGCTTACCCGGCAGGACAGCTACATGAACATGATTTTTTCCAACAGCCAGGACATTATTCTGCTCTTTGATAAAGAGGGCCGCCTGGCCTACTGCGCGGACATATTTCTTAAACGATTCAATATTCCCGCCTCCATACGAAAGCAATACTACCGCGAAGTTTTTTCCCGCTTTACCGGGGAAGAAAAAATTGATCTGGTCCGCCACGTCTTTGAGGATTCGGAAAGAAGTCCCTGCGTTTATGAGGACCGTATTGACTGCGGCGGCGGCAATCCCAGAGATTACCAGATCCACCTAAGCCCCATGTATGACGGGGCAGGGCTTTTTCAGGGAACCTTTGCGATTTTCCAGGACATGACCGAGATCCTGTCGGCCAAGGAAAAGGCTGAACAGGCAAACAAGGCAAAATCCAATTTTCTTGCCACCATGTCCCACGAGATACGCACCCCCATGAATGCGATTATCGGCATGACCAGTATCGGCAAGGCCGCCGGTGATCTGGACAAAAAGAATTACTGCTTCGACAGGATCGAGGGGGCCTCCACCCATCTTTTGGGGGTTATCAATGATATTCTTGATATGTCCAAGATCGAAGCGGATAAACTTGAGCTTTCTTACACGGAGTTTGAATTTGAAAAAATGCTTAACCGGGTGCTTAATGTACTTGACGTGCGGATAAACGAAAAGAACCAGCGCCTTACGGTAAACCTGGATCCGCTGATACCCGCCAAGATCATCTGCGATGAACAGCGGCTTTCCCAGGTAATTACCAATCTTCTTACCAATGCCATAAAGTTTACCCCCGACGAAGGTTCCATCACGGTACATGCCCGGCTCCTGTCCATGGAAGAGGGGGAACAAGACCCCGCCGCCGGGAAAGGCTTCTTTGGCCGCTGTGTGCTTGAGATCGCCGTTACCGACACGGGGATCGGCATTGCCAGGGAACAGCAGGCCGGCCTTTTCCAGTCCTTTGCCCAGGTAGATTCCAGCATTTCCCGCCGCTTTGGGGGCACGGGGCTGGGGCTGGCGATCAGCAAGCGGATCGTGGAAATGATGAACGGGGATATTATGATAGAGAGCGAGCTTGGGAAGGGGGCGTCCTTTATTTTTACCATCCGGGCGGGGCTTTCCCAGGGAGAATTTGCCAAGCGGCAAACCCAGGCCGCCGGAGGGGCTGCGGATTCTGCGGGGGAAAAGGCGGGGGAGGGAGACTTTAGGGGCCGGCGGATCCTTCTGGCGGAGGATGTGGAGATTAACCGGGAAATCGTGATCTCCATCCTGGAACCCCTGGGGCTGCAAATTGACGAGGCGGAAGACGGGCAGATGGCCTACGACAAATTCGCCGCCAACCCCGGCGCCTACGATCTGATTTTTATGGATATCCACATGCCCGGCGTGGACGGCTATGAAGCCACCCGCCTTATCCGCGCCAGGGAGGCGGAGGAACAGCGGGGGCAGATCCCCATCATCGCCATGACCGCCAATGTCTTTAAAGAGGACATCGAAAAATGTATGACCGCCGGCATGAATGCCCACCTGGGCAAGCCCCTGGATTTTAACGAGGTGCTGGCCGCCCTGCAGAAGTTCCTGAAAATGGGTTAGATAAAGTACATGAAAGATTCTTCGGGATCGGCGCCGCAGACCACCGCGGAAAGGGGCTTTTTGTCGATTACCCGGGCGATCCCCTCGTTCATCCGGTCGAACACGGCGGTCCTGATGCAGCGCTGGAGGGGGTTTTCCGGGCTGTCCGGCAGGGGCGGGTCTACCACCAGCATATCCCCTTCCAGTACCCGCAGCACGTCCCCCAGGATAATTTCATTGGCCGGCCGGGCCAGGGCATAGCCCCCGGAGGCGCCCTTGACGGACCTGATAAAGCCGGAGCGCCGCAGTAATATGGCCACCTGTTCCAGGTAGCGGATCGATATGCCTTTCCGCGCCGCCGCGGCCGCCAGGGGCACATGGGATTCCCCCGCATGCTCGGCCAGATCGATAAGGAGTCTGATGCCATAACGGCCCCGGGTGGATATTTTCATATCGTGTACTCCATCTGATCCATGGTTTCATAGAAATGTACCAGGTCCCTTAGGCTCACGGAATCCGCGCAGCCGGCGATCTCATGGTACAGTTCCACCCAGGTCTGCCGGGACCCGCAGCGCCTGCGGAGGGGGCAGACATTGACGCTGATACATTCCACCGGCTCCAGGGACCCCTCGACGGCCCGCAGGATGTCCCCCACGGAGATACGGTCAGGATTTTTCCCCGGCACATAACCGCCCTGGGGGCCCCGGATGCCCTGTACAATCCCCGCCTTTCTAAGGGGGATAAAGAGCTGCTCCAGGTAGCCTTCGGAGATGCCCGTATTTTCCGCAATGGTCCGGGTGCTGGCATACACCCCCTTGGGCAGCAGGGCCATGTAGAGGAGGGCTTCCAGGGAATAACGTCCCTTGGTAGAAATTCTCATAGCTTACTCCCGTCAGGCGGAACCCGTTTTTTACATTGTTCAAGGGCGGCGTCCAGGTCCGCGATAATATCCCCGGCCTTCTCAATACCCACGGAAAGCCTCATAAGCCGGTGGTTTACCCCCGCGGCTATTCTCATCTCCTCCGGTATGGCGGAATGGGTCTGCACCAGGGGATAGGTGATGAGGGATTCTACGCCCCCTAAACTTTCAGCAAAGAGGATGAGGGATACGCTCCGCAGTATTATGGGTACATCGGCGGGATCTTTCAGGTAAAAGGAAACCATGCCGCCGTGGCCCCGGGCCTGGGATTGGGACAGCCGGTACTGGGGGTGGTCTTCAAAGCCGGTGTAGAATACCTTTTCTACCCGTTCATGGCCCCGCAGGAATTCCGCCGCGCTCCGGCCGTTCTGTTCATGCCGTTCCATCCGCAGGGCCAGGGTCTTGATGCCCCGCAGGGTAAGCCAACTGTCAAAGGGGCTCAGGCTTGCCCCTTCGCTCTTCTGGATATTCCGCAGCCTTTCTTCCAGATCATCACGGGAATGAACCAGGAAGCCCGAAAGGGTATCGTTGTGCCCCCCCAGGTACTTAGTTCCGCTGTGAACCACGAGGTCCGCCCCCAGACTGAGGGGATTCTGAAAATAGGGGGAGAGGAAGGTGTTGTCCACCGCCAGGATCCCCCCCTGCCTGTGGATGAGCTCGGCGGCCAAGCGGATATCCGTCACCTTCATCATGGGGTTAGAGGGGGTCTCGATAAAGACAGCCTTTGTTTCATCCCTCATGGCGGCCTTCAGTTTGTCCACATCGCTGGTGTCGATCCAGGAAAAGGAAAAGCCGTACTGCTGGTAAAATTCGCTGAAAAGCCGGTAGGTCCCGCCGTAGAGGTCCTCTGAAACCAGGATATGGTCCCCCGGCTTGAAGAGTTTGATGAACGCGGAGATTGCCCCCATGCCGCTGGAAAAGGCAAGGCCGTAGCTCCCCCCCTCCAGGCGGGCCAGGGTTTTCTCCAGTTCCGTTCTGGTAGGATTGGTCCCCCGGCTGTAATCAAAACCCGTACTTTCCCCCAGGCCCGGATGCCTAAAGGTGGAACTCTGGTAAATGGGAACACATACGGCGCCGGTAAGGGGGTCAAAAGGGCTTCCCCCGTGTACCGCCAAGGTATCCAGGGACAGGGCTGTCTCGCGCTTCACATCTAACTCCTAGCTGAATTGTAGGATATTAGAAAGCGGGAGTTCTGACAAGACCGGCGGACTATAGGTCTGTTTTCCCGCTAAAAAACGCATTGGTATATGATTTACCGCCCAATCTTCTGATACCCTCCAGCCTAAACGATGTGGGCCATGCGACCAGCCATTCATAGGCAGCACCCATCATACCCTGACGGGTTATCTGGTAGGCCTCACTCTGGCTACCCCTGGGTCGTTTGCGGCCGTTAACCACCAATGTCCCATCTGATACGCCCTGGCAGCCATTCCGCCATATGGCCTGAGCCCTTTCCCACCACCGTATCTCACCTGAAGCTTCCCAGAGGCTTATGAGATCGGGTACATATGACAGGGCATAGGGGTCCATGCCCATGTGCACAACAGATACCATGGTCCCCCCATGGGTGTCAAACTGAAGAGACGTTAATGCTGATTCCGGGTTAAAACGAATGGTATACGCATACTGCCATGTACAGAGATACCATGCGGCATATTTTGCCTTTTCGATCCACTGCATGTCATGGGTAGCTTTATGCAACATCATTGCACCCTTTAACAAGGGAATTCCCGATTCCTTGTCAATAGAATATATATCAAGCGCCCCTGCGGTAGTGAAGCCGTAATCGGTCAATTCCTTATAGTAATATGCATAGGCATTTTCTGCGGCCTGGAGATAGCGATTACCATGACCTTTCATATACGCCATAACAAGGGGCGGTACTAGGAAAGCCCCCACAGTACCTTCCCTTACGGCTACCGTACCGTCCGATTTCCAGCATTTTGCGAAGCATCCGTTATGCTCCTGGTGGGAAATGGCAAAATCACATATTTCAAGTGCCGCCTGGCGATAAGGTTCCGGCGCCTTGCCGGATTGTAGTGCCAGTTTTTCCGCTTCAAAAAAGGCAAGTCCTGCAGTACCTAGATTACACGCTTCAAGATAGCGGTCCTGTCCAGGGTCATAGTAGCTGTGTATAACCTCCACGGGTAGATGTGCATAATGAATCCAGCTATCTAAGACCGAAAAACCTTTGTCAATCAAGGAAACATCGCCCCTACGATTGCCCTCCCATACAAGGGCGTTCGCAAGCATTGCATTCTGTCCGCACCAGCCGATCTCATATTTGTTTGATTTACGCTTTCCCCAAGAGCAGGTTTCATTGTTCCATGCAAGTCCGATATTAAATCCGCAGAATCCATTATTCTCTTTTGTATAGAGTGTTTCGGCGTATGCCGTACCAAGTTTTATTACTTCTTCCTGATTGAGCGGCATGGACCTATTAAGACGATTTAGTGCCCAAGCTGTATCAAATGCTTTGCGGTAGCCTTGTTTTCTTGGCTGGGCCTTGTCAAATATTACCCATGCAGTAAATTCCTTTCTCATCTCCATAGTCGCATAATAAGGATCACCATAATAGTAATGTTGCAGTGTGTATGGTGACTCTTCCTCCGGCCACTTTACAAGGTGGATGATATTGCCGTTATCCTCATATATTGAACAACAATTATTGTCATTTGGAGCGGAGAACACCGATAGAGACCAGTCAATTCCACCGATGACACCTTCCGAGTGCGTCATTGCCGGGATAGTTGATCTATGAAAGGCGTAACGCCACGGGATGCCTTCATAACGATCTCCCTCGTATTCGCAGAATGTTCCGAACCCATTACCATTGTAGTTGCAGCCTGGGACCATTTTAAAGAACGGCCTGTAGGCTCCCATCACTACTAGGTCCATGTGTTTGTTCCCATTGCCTGTCCTGTCTAAACGGTATACACCGTTACCCTCAACGGTGAGGGTGTCTCTATATCCAGATAGACCAACAATCCGGGCAATCTCATATCCATGTTCGATAAACAGATGATCATCACCTCTTCTTTGTATTTCCATACAATATTCCCCTACTTGAATATATTCCAATTAAGGCTACTCCGTAGACATTCAAGACGGAATGCCCCCGGCCAAGCAACAAGCCATTGGCTTACAGAAAAGTACCCATCCTTGTTGTCACTATCACCCCACCGCGTATGCAGGTACCCCTCATCTTGGCTGCCCTCCGGGCGGGCACTTTTCCCCATAACCTCATAGGTACCATCGGATATACATTGTACGCCATTAACCCAGATTGCAAGCGCTCGTTCCTTCCATTGCGGTTCCCCCGTTAAGCGGGAAAGTTCTATTAGATCGGGCACATAACAGATTGCAAAGGGGTCTATATGCTGATGTGATGTCGAGACGGCGGTACCGCCAAATGTGTCATATCCCATCCGGGCGAGTACCGAGTCCGGTGGATAGTTAACACTATGATGCCACTGCCAGGTGGACAGATACCATGCGGCTTCACGGGCGAAATCAATGTAGCGGCGGAAACCTGTGGCCTTATACATCAGTATCCCCCCCTTCAATAGGGGAATAACCGATTCCTTGTCAATGCAATATGTGTCAAGCGCGCCCGCTGTTCCATAACCATTTTTCATAAATTCATTGTAGTAGTAAGTGTAGGCGCGTACCGCGGCTGTATTGTATTTTCCATCGCCGGTACGCCTGAAAGCCTCTGCCAGAGGCAGTATCAGGAATCCTCCGGCGGTACCCCGTAGTTCAAGAGCCGAGCCGTCCTGATTCCATTTCATGCCGATACCACCGTCGAGCCGTTGGCGTTCTATGGTAAAATGGCAGATATCAAATGCCGCCTTCTCGTATTCTTCGTATGACTTGCCGAGAATTTTTGCGATTGATGCGGCCGCAAAGAATTGTAGACCTGCCGTACCTAAGTTACATGCGTCTATCGGCATATTTGGCGGATCGTAGCGGGTTAAGAGGTATCCCTGTTTGCTGCGGGCCTTAGAAAGCCATGAATCAAGTACCGTCACCGCCATATCAAGCGATTCATTATCAGAATTCATCTGTGCATCATACATGAGTGAAACGGCATAGGATGCGTTTTGTCCACACCAGCCAATCTCGTATTTGTAAGAATCTCGTTTGCGCCATGCCCCCTCATTCCATCGGTAGCCTATGGAAAATCCTCTGAATCCTTCCGGCTCTTCCGTATAAAGGTTTTTGGCATATCTGATGCCGCGTTGCCACACCTCGTCGGGGCCGAGAGAAGGGACCATTGGACTATAACCGCGTGACCATGCGTGTGAAAGCATATCCTTCCATGCTTCATTTCCCCCGGCGGCCATAACCCATGCGGTGAATTCGGTCTTGCCTCCCCGACCCCTGAATGGTTCTCCCCAACATTTTTTTGCAAAAAGAATGCGGGGACCTTCCCGCTCCGGCCAAAGTATACGATGGGTACATCTGTCTTCATGGAGCGTTAGCGAAGAGGCGCAGCCGCCTTCCGTAGCCTCTGTCCATACAGCTATACCTATATCATCAGACCACGATGCGGAAGCTCCCGGTAAAGAACTCCTATGATGTGCAAAGGTATAGGGTTCTCCGTTATACGAATACCCCTTATACTCATGGTCATTTCCCCAGGAGTTGCCATCGTAACTTATGGCCGGAATCATCGTATGGATCGGCTTGAAGCATGTCTCTACCACGAGTACCATTTCTTCTGTCGGTGTATCGGTCTCCCTGTGTATGCATATAGCCTTCCCATCCCTAAAAAAAGTGTCCCGGGCAAGGGGCATAGGCCTGATGACCGCGGCTAAGCGTCCTTCAAGGGTGATTTCTACACTGCCCGATTCCAATAGATTCCACGTAATTTCCATAGATACTAACCTCTTTATCCTTTTACGGATCCCAATACCATACCCTTGACAAAATACCTTTGTAGGAACGGATAAGCCAGAATGATAGGCAGCGTTGAAATAAATATCTGTGCACATTTCAAAGTTCTGTCGGAAATTAAGGCCATGGATTGCCAATCGGTCACACTTTTAAGCGCCGTATCTCCTTGTATTATAACCGTTTGCAAATAACTCTGCAGCGGATATTGGGATGGCTTATTCATTAGTATGATACCGTCGAACCAAGAATTCCAATGGTGAACAAGCGCAAATAAACATATAGTCGCGATGCTCGCCTTTGAAATCGGAACAAATATACGCAGCATTATATTAAGGTGATTTGCCCCATCCATGAACGCCGCATCCTCAAGCTCTTGCGGAATCGCACGAAAGAAGTTTAGCATCAATACCATGTTAAAAACAGGCACGGCACCAGGCAAAACCAAAGCCCAAATAGTACCTGTCAGACGGAGTGTGTTGATTGTCATATACCAAGGTATGAGGCCGGAGTTTACTATCATGGTAATGAAGAAATACCATGCGTATAAGGTCCGCAGCCTGAATTTTTTGTTGTCCTTCGATAAGGGATATGCGGTTAAAACGCATAGAGCAGTATTTATGGATACTCCCAAAGAACATCTTAGAATGGTTATAGCCATTGATCGCCAAAAAGCCGTGCGTTTGGCCACATAGATATATGACTGGAGATTAAAATCTACGGGTAAAAGATTTACCAGCCCGGCGGTCGCGGCGGCATTTGAGCTAAGAGATATTGCCAATACATTGATTAACGGCAGCATACATATCAGTGCAAGAAACATCAGTATGGCAACATTGATTATTGAGAATGTCCATGAACTTATCGGTTCCTTATTCCGCCTTTTAATAAATGCTGTAGCCATACTATTCCTTTGCCATCATTATAGAAAAGCTAAAAAACCCGGTAATCGAACAATTTGTATGCCATATAGTATGATACCGATATGAATACACCAGAGACCAACGATTTGAATATTCCCATAGCAGTCGCAGGACCAAACTGTGCATCTATCAATCCCATTCGATATATGAACGTGTCAATTATATCGCCGGTCTCATAGACTTGTGGACTGTATAGATTTAAGACCTGCTCAAATCCGGCGTTCAATACATTCCCCAGAGACAATACACACATCAGGACCACTATCATATGTATGCTGGGTAAAGTCACATGCCAAATTTTTCGGAAACGGTTTGCACCATCCATGGTAGCCGCTTCATATAAATTGAGATCAACCCCGGTTATGGCGGCAAGATAGACAACAGTGCCAAATCCAAAGCCTTTCCATATATCTGTCGCAATCACGGTTGGCCTGAACCACTGGTTACTACCTAGGAAGAATACTGCCTTGATGCCAAAAAAGGCCAGAAATTTGTTTACTACCCCAGATGATGGTGAGAGGATATCAATCATAACTCCGCCGAGTACTACCCACGAAAGGAAGTATGGCAGGTATATAGCCGTCTGTACAATACGCCTGAATTTATTGGATCGTACCTCGTTCAGCAGTACAGCGACCGTTATGGGAAAAATGAGGCCGAGCAGTATTTTAAAGAAGGCGATTATTACCGTGTTTTTTAATGATGATATAGCTCCGGGCATATTAAAAAGGTATTTGAAATTATCAAGGCCTATCCATCTCTGATCACCGAAAAGACCCTTGGCTGGTATAAATTTTTGGAATGCAATAACCATCCCCCCCATCGGGATATATGCAAATATGAAGATAAACACGATCCCGGGTATAAGCATGAGATGCAGGGGTATTTCCCGCTTGGTTTTCCACTGCTCTTTTATCGGTTTATCTATCCTATGCACCATATTCCTCCGTGGAAAACCAAGCCCCCAATTTTCCAGGGGCTTGGGCAAGTAATTTAATGCAGGTTATTTCACCGATGCATACCACTCATTTACTTCTTTAGTGATTTGGCTACCCCCAAGATTATTAAAATCCACAACCCATCTGTCAAAATCACCAATGGGACTATCGCCCATGATTATTTTGGTGAAAACCTCATTTCTCCTGGCTTCCAGGACTGAGAATCTCTCTGTCATGGTCTCGGTAGGCGCCCCGACGAATTTATTGATAAGAATCCTGCCGCTGGCCTGCATAGCATCGATCTGCGAATATGAACTCGGGGCCGGCCCATATATCCTTTCCCAGCCCCAGAGTGCAAAACCTTCTCTTGATCCTGAATAGTATGTGGCGAGCTTGTCATAGATACTCTTTGCTTCCCCCGTTATTCCCGAAGTGTCCCCTGTCTTCCGCGCCTGTTCAAGTGATAGATAGGCCTCAATATTTTTTAACGGCATTTGGGATGTCACCGGGGAGAGCTTCCAGACGCCTTCTGCCTCTGGGGGAGCGTAATATTTACCGTTGTCCCCCGTTGCGCCCCAGCATTTTTCTATAAAGAGGTTGACCATTTTAATTACGGCTTCAGGATACTGAAAATTTTTATTGACTACCAGCCAACTGTTGGTACCAAGATCGGCCGAAACAGAAGCCGGTCTGCCAGTCGCCGATGGTACCTGGTATGCGGACCACTGACTGTTCGGGAAATTATCTTTACAAGATTGTAATGGGGTTAATGATAACCACTGTTGCCCAAAGACAACCCCCGCATGCCCTGACGCAGTAGGTTCCCCCGCGGATGAGAAATCTTTTACCCCAAATTCCTTATCGATTAAGCCCTTCTTATACATATCATTAAGCGCGGTAAGAGCTGCTTTACATTCATCCTGGATACCGCCGTATGCAAGCTGTCCACTTTTTTCTACCCATATTGTTGGATATGCCCCGTAGGCATTAAATATACCCGTAAGGCTCAATGCGCCACCTAATAGATTATCTTTCCCCGCAACTGCCACACCGATAGTATCCGCCCGGCCATTACCGTCAAAATCAGCGGCTGCAAACTTAGTCATTACATCAATCAGGTCATTCATGGTCGTCGGTACCGGTAGACGCAGAGCGTCAAGCCAGTCATTGCGCAGCCACATAAGGTTGACCGAGTCTACGGATCCTCCCGTAACAGGTATGCCATACATCTTTCCGTCTTTGTTACCTGCAAGGAAAGGGGCGTCTCCCTCTTGGTGCATCGTTTTGACAGTAAAGTCAGCGGCGTATTCTCTCCATGCCTGAGTGAGGTCCTGAACCAATCCGGCATTTATTAGCTGCTGTGCCTGTGTGGCGTTAACCGCCAGGACATCAGGTAACTCGCCGCTTGCCATGGAAACATTTATTCTCTGATTGTACTGATCAGAACCTTTGACTATCCAATCATAAACAACCTTAATTCCCAATTCATTCTCGTATGTATCAAGCCAAAAATTTCTTTCTATATTTTGTCCGGGTAATTGGCTGAGTACATTTGTTTCAATGGTATCATCGGTTGATCGGACAAAATGGACCGTAAGTGTAGGCGTATATTTGCCGAATGGATTGCCGGGGTCTGAAGTTACCTTCGGTGTAGACGCTTGTCTACCTCCTGCGAAGACCTGAAGCCCCGTCAGGGCCAGGAGTACCACAAAAAAACCTACATGAATCTTCTTCATATTTCTCTCCTTTTGTATAGCTTGATAAGTATTATCAACTCATCTTACACAAGATAAATCTCTTGTTAAAATCCGGCGAGAGCGAATGTTAAATGGCTCATCCTGAAATATTTCCGACAAGCCTGTTGTTGTAGTACAACTATCAGGAAAGAAAATGTAAAATTTGCGAGAAAATACGGAAAACACTGCTAGATGTGATATGTGTGGAGACAGGTCGTCTGAAAGCTCTAGTCTGATTATATCCCAGTAAATCTATCGGGGGGGGG
>JAISQJ010000096.1 GCA_031274285.1 Treponema sp.
TGTGCGCCGCGACATTGCCGCCCGCGCCGCCACGGTGTAAAACCGCGCTTGATGAAATTGGAAACGCAAGGACTCCTTTTTTGAAAGCCCCTGTAGTGGTAACGCGGGGAGTGACTGACACCTTTTTGAATAGTATAATTCCCGAAAAGAAAAGGACGGCAGCATGAAAACTTATCAACCCTTTTTGCTTTTTGTCGCTTCGCCCCTGCTCCCCCTCCGGGCGGCCCAAGCGGGCGGGCAATCTTCCGGTGACGACGGCATCCGGCTTTACCGGAGCCCCGGGGAAATAGCGGCTCCCTAGGAGCCGGACTTTATGCGGGTTTTTATCGTTTACGCCCACCCCTCGGAGGATTCCTTTACCCGCCAGGTGCGGGACCGTTTTATCGCAGGCCTGGAAAGCGCCGGCCACAGTTATACTCTCTCCGACCTATACCAAATGAATTTCCGCAGCGACATGGACGAGGCCGAGTACCGGCGGGAGGCCTACTACCGGCTCGACGCCCCGGTGCCGGAAGATGTGGTCCGGGAACAGGAAAAAATTAACTCAAGCGACGCCATCGTTTTTATCTACCCCGTATTTTGGTCCGATGTGCCCGCAAAACTTAAAGGCTGGTTCGACCGGGTCTGGACCTACGGCTTTGCCTACGGCCTCCAAAAAGACGGCAGGCGGGCCATGAAGCAGTTGGAAAAGGGCCTGGTGATCTGTTCCGCCGGAAACACCCTGGATTATTTCCGCCGTACGGGGATTCTGGAAAGCATGGAAAAGGTTATGCTGGGCGACCGCCTCTTTGACCGGGTTAAAACAAAAGAACTGGTAATCCTGGAAGCCACCAGCCGGGAACTGCCCGGTCGGGAAGCAAACTGGGACCAGCATCTGGACCGCGTCTTTTCTCTGGCGGTGAATCTGTAGGACATGCGGGGTCTGTCATTTCGTCGCAGCAGGGCGGGTCCTTAGCGGTACTGCCGGTCTATGCGGGATATTTGCCAGTTGCCCTTGAGGCGGGTAAGGGTGAGTTCATCGGTAAAGGAGTAGCCCCTGGGGGGAATAAAATCCTCCGCCGCCTCCGGTGATTCCGGGCCGGGGATCGCGGTGATCGGGCTTGAGCCCTCGGTGTCCTCATCCCCGGCGCCGGGAACCCAGAGGATGTACTCCGTCCGGTAATGTGTTTCGTCCCCGGTCTCGTCTCCGGCAAGCCGGGTGATCGCCAGGTCCGTGACCCCGAACACGAGGGCCGGCACCGGGGGCGCCCCGTTTTGAAACCAGTCTTTGGCGGCTATCGCCGAGGCCGCGCTGTACTCGTAGGCCTGGCGGACCTTGGCGGTAACAAAATAGCGGGTAACCATGTCGATGTCCCCCTTCCCCGCCTTGCCTGTGACGCAGGCTTCCATGAGCATGTGGTCCAGTTCGCCGAAGGCGCCGTAATAGGTTTCCACTACCTGCCGGGAATCCATGCCCGCGGTGTTCGGCCGGTCCCGGTTAGAAGCGATGATGCTGTTGACGATCAGGACGGTGATGACCAGGGCGGCGGCGATGCCCGCAAGGATGGCGGTGTTCCGTACCACAAAGCGCCGGGTTCCCACCTCCACTTTCCGCCGTTTTTCAAAGCGTTCCCGGTCCTCCCAGAGTTTTTCCTCTTCCCCGGCGCCCAGGTCCTGAAAGAAGGTGTTTAAGGCCCTGGGCCGGCCTTCCGCCGTCTCCAGGAGCCCGGCAAGGTCCCGGAGGG
Source organism: Treponema sp. (assembly GCA_031274285.1). Lineage (GTDB taxonomy): Bacteria > Spirochaetota > Spirochaetia > Treponematales > Breznakiellaceae > JAISFT01. The sequence continues at coordinate 1,725 of JAISQJ010000096.1, forward strand.
AGGGCCGCCTGCCGGGCGGTTTGCCCGCCTTGGGGCCGGTGATGGCCCGGTCCACCAGTTCCGCGGCCTGGGGGTCCAGCCCCGGCGCGGCAAAGCGGAGGGGGAGGAAGACGGCCTCCCGCATGTCCTGGTGGAGCAGGTCCTTGTCCCTGGCGGGGAAGGGGAGGGCGGCATCCTCCCCCCCCCGGGCCGCCAAAATGCGGTAGAGCATGGCGGCGGCGGTAAAGGCGGCCGCATCTTCCCCGGCAAGGTCCCGGCAGACCAGGGATTCCCCGCCATCCAGCCATGCCTCATCGCCTTCGGCCTGGACGGAACGGAGCCGCAGCCGCTCCGGGGGGAAAAACACGGTCCCCGGAGGGTACAGCCCGCCCGCGCCCAGGGCGATAAACACCCCCGCGGGCCAGAGGCTTCCCCCCCCGGCCGGATAGGCGGCGATCCAGCGGCCCAGGGCTTCCAGGGCCCGGCCCGCGGCCTCAAGGCGCTGCGGCCCGGCGTTTAAGCCCGCGAGGAGCCGGTCCAGCCGCTCCCCCTCAAAGTTGGGGCCCCAGACCACCATGGTCCCGTTGCGCTCGATAACCCCGCCGGGCTGCCAGGACAGTGTTTCACCGCCGGGCAGGATGATGGAACCTTCCTGGGTGATAAACTGGGCCAGCTTTGCCTGGGCAAAGGCCTGGGGGGACAGGCCGGTATCAAAACCCAGCCGCCTGCGGCCCGCGATTTCGAGATGAAAGATTCGTTCAACCATGGTATCCGGCGCCTCCGGAATCAAAACAACGCACCTCAAAAATGGACACGGACAGGATTCACCAAACTACCGCCCGGTAGGGGAGTAGAGGTACTTGAAATATTCCATGTCCGTGGAAAGAGTCTTGTCAAAGGCCGGCAGGGTAAGCCGGTAGGACTCCACCGCCCGCCAAAAGTCAAAAAAGTTCCGGTCCCGGTTGTAGGCCTCGGCGTAAATGCGGGCCGCCTCCGCGTCCCCCTCGCCCCGGATCGTCTCCGCCCGTTCATAGGCCTCCGACAGGATGGAACGCCGTTCCCGGTCCATTCTGCCCTGCCAGTCCGCCTTTTTCCCTTCTCCCTCGGACCTAAAGGCCTGGGCGATCTGGTTCCGCTCTTTGATCATCCGCGCGTAGACGCTCTGGGTAAGCTCGTCGGAGTAGCGGATCTGCCGGATCACCACATCGATCAACTCAATGCCGTACTCGGGAACCATGCGCCGGGAACGGAGAAGAATCTCCTCCGCAAGCTGGCGGCGGCCCCTGGTTATGGGCTCGTAGCTGGTTTCCGGCTGAATGGAAGCCTGGAGCAGTTCCGGATCGATGTTATCCCCCAGGCCCAGGGAGTCCGCCGTAAAGGCCCGGTCCATGATGATGTTGGAATTCCGGACCGACTCCCGCAGATAGTTCTCCGCCACCACGGTCCGCACCTCCGAATCGATGACCTCCGCAAGCTTCGCGTAGGCCGCGTTCACGGTTTTAATCGATTCGTAGAATTTCGACGGGTCCGCAATCTTCCAGCGGGCGGTCATATCCACCCAAATGTACTGCTTCTCCCGGGTGGGCATGCTTTTTTGCTCCCCGTCCATGGCCATGATCCGCCTGGGATACCGGATAACCTCATCGATAAAGGGCGCCTTAACATGGAACCCCGCATCGGTGACTACACGGACCAGTCTTCCCATCTGAACGATCACCGCCTGCTCCCCTTCGTCAATCACGTAGAAGGGACCGGCCACCAGAACACCGATAAGGACCACCATAATCACAACCGTAAGGGTGACAAGTTTTTTCATTGCTGCCCCCCTGTGCGCCGGGAATCCAGATTCCGCAGGGGGAGGAAATTGTCAAAGTTCCGGTCCAGAATCACGGTGCCCTCCTCGTCCTTAAAGACTTCCTCCACCATTTCGTAGTAAAGCCGCTGCCGGGTAACTTCCGGCGCCTGGCGGTATTCGTCATACACCGCATTAAACCGGGCCACATCGCCGTTGGCCTTGTTGATCCGCTCGGTCTTGTAACCCTGGGCTTCCTGGACAATCTGCTCCCGCTCGCCCCGGGTCTTGGGAATCTCCGCGTTGTAGACTTGCTGACCCTCGTTGATTAGGCGGTTCATGTCCTGCTCCGCCTTGTTCACGTCGTCAAAGGCCTCCTGCACCCCGGCGGGGGGATCGATGTTCTGCAGTTTTACGGCGATCACGTCGATCCCCAGGCCGTAGCCCCGGAAAGTCTCGTTCATCATTTCCGTCCCCGCGCTTTCAATGGCGCTCCGCTCCGGCCCCATGATGTCCATAATGGTCCGGTCCCCCACCAGCATGTTGATAACCGACCGGGATACGTCCTGGATGGTACGGCGCTGCTCCATCACGTTAAACACCCAGGCCTTGGGGTCGATAATCCGGTACTGGATGATCCACTCCACCTCGATGATGTTAAGGTCGCCGGTAAGCATGGTAGATTCGCTGGTCTGGTTGGCATAGGTTGAAGAAATGCCGCTCGTGATGGTGCGGAAGCCGAATTGCTCGGTTTGGACGGTTTTTACGTTCACCGTATACTGCCGGTCCACCCCAAAGGGCACTTTGAACTGGAGACCCGGCCCCTCGGTGGTATGGTAGCGCCCAAACCGGGTAACTACCGCCTCTTCGGTCTGATCCACAATGTAGACGCTGGTGCCCAATAGAATGATCACCAGGATTACGACAAGGGCCAGCAAAACCATTGCCGGGCTGAACCACTTTCCTAACTTAGCTGCCATGTTACCTCCATAGCTCATCGTTAACGTATAACCTAAAAATGCTTGCGCTGAATTTAAGGTCCCCCATCATACCTTTAGACCGGACAAGGTACTAGCAGTTCCAACGGGTGTTAGGGTTCCGCATTGATCAGGGCCTCGACCCGGGCCAGCCCCGCCGCGGATTCGCGGTGGTTGGGGTCGAGTCTCAGGGCCCGGCGGTAGGCTTCGGCGGCGTTTTGGCGATCCCCCGCGGACTCCCGTACCGAGGCAAGGCGGTACCACCAGAGCACCACCGCCGGATCCAGCCGCAGCGCGGTGGTGTAGGCAATATCGGCCCTCAGGTACTGGCGGCGGAGCCGGAAAATTTCGGCGATAAAGAAATAGGCTACCGAGGTCCGCTCCCCGCGGGGCACGGCATCGGTAAAACGCTGCATGCATTCCAGGGAACTGTCGTAGTCGTCCAGGTAGAAGTAGGCCTCCCCCATGGTCTCTATGATGCGGTACTCGTCGGCGAAGAGCCGCAGCCCCCGTTCCCCCCATTCGATGACCTCGCCGTACTTTTTTTGACGCTGAAGGGCCCAGGTGATCACCGTGTAGGTGTCCCGGTTGGCCGCGCCGCGGGCCGCCTGATCCCGGCATTGGCGGATGGCTTCGTTATAGTAAGGGTCCGCCTCGTCCATGCGGCCGTTGGCCTCCAGGTCTCGGCCGATCCGGTAATTTTGCGCGGCCGTAAGGGGGGCGCCGGGACTCTGGGCGCCCAGGGGGAGGGCCAGAGGGAGAAGGGCCAGGAGGAGGATGGCTAAAACCCGCGGGATAACGCGTTTCATGGGGACCGTCACGCCAGGAGCCGGTTGATGGCCGCGGCGGCCCGGCGGCCTTCCCCCATGGCAAGGATCACCGTGGCGGCCCCCAGGACTATATCCCCCCCGGCATAGACCCGGTCCAGGGAACTTTTCTGATCCCCATCCACGGTGATTCTGCCCCGGGTATCCGTGTTCAGGCCGGGGGTCACCCTGGTAAGCAGGGGGTTAGGCTCGTTGCCCAGGGCCACGATCACCGTATCGCAGGCAACTTGGTACTCCGAACCGGGGATGGCCAGGGGACTCCGGCGGCCGCTCTGATCCGGTTCCCCCAGCCGGAACTGCTGAAGCTCCATCCCCGTCACCTGGCCTTGTTCGTTACCGAGAATCCTCAGGGGGTTCCGCAAAAAGTCAAAAATAACGCCCTCCTCCATGGCATGCTCCACTTCCTCCGCCCTGGCGGGCATTTCCTCCCTGGTGCGGCGGTAGATCACGTGGACCTGTTCCGCGCCCAGCCGCAGGGCCATGCGGGCCGCATCCATGGCCACGTTTCCCCCGCCGATAACCGCGGCTATGCCGGAAGGGTAGACCGGGGTGGCGGCCTGTTCCCGGTCGTAGGCCCGCATCAGGTTGGCCCGGGTAAGGTACTCGTTGGCGCTCTGAACCCCCGCCAGGTTTTCCCCGGGGATACCCAGGAATTTGGGGAGCCCCGCGCCCGCGCCGATGAACACCGCGTCGTAGCCGTCTTCCCCCAGAAGCTGGGGGATCATCCGGGTACGGCCCGCCAGGAAGTTGGTCTCGAACTTGACCCCCAGGGCCCGGAGTCCGTCCACTTCGGCCTGGACGATGTGTTTGGGGAGCCGGAATTCGGGGATGCCGTAGACCATAACCCCGCCGGTCCTGTGAAGGGCCTCAAAAACCGTAACCTCGTGGCCCTCCCTGGCAAGATCCGCTGCGGCCGTAAGCCCCGCGGGGCCGGATCCGATAACCGCGGCCCGCTTCCCCGAGGGGGGCTTTACCGGGGGGACCCGCCGGTTGCCCCGGTTCCGCTCCCAATCCGCGGCGAAACGTTCCAGTCTGCCGATAGCCACCGCCTTTTCCGCGTTTTTCAGGCTTTTCCCCAGGGTACACCCGGCCTGGCACTGCTTTTCCTGGGGGCAAACCCGGCCGCAAACCGCGGGCAGCAGGTTGGTTTTCTTGATTACCCCGGAGGCGGCCTCAAAATCGCCCCGTTGAATCGCCGCGATAAAGCGGGGAATCCGGACCCCCACAGGGCAGCCGGCGACGCAGGGTTCGTTTTTGCAGCCCAGGCAGCGTTCCGCCTCCAGCCGGGCCTGGTTTTCACCGTAGCCCAGGGCCACCTCCTCCACATTGTTCCGCCGCCGCCCTGGGTCCTGGACCGGCATAGCCTGGGGGGGAATCCCCATCCGTTCCCTGGGACTTAGGGCTTCTCCCCGCCGTTTTTTCTCCAACAGGGGGACGAGCAGCCCTTCCGCTTCCCGTTCAAGGCCCTGGGTTTCCGTATCACGCACCGTCTTCCTCCCCTGCTAAACTTCCAAGCCCAGGTCCAGGCGGCAGCGGTGGCGGTCCCGGTCCTCCCGCTCCTTAAAGGCCCGCATCCGGGTCATCATGTTCTCAAAATCCACTTCCCGGCCGTCGAATTCCGGGCCGTCCACACAGACAAACCTGGTCTTCCCCCCCACGGTTACCCGGCAGCCGCCGCACATCCCGGTACCGTCGATCATGATGGTGTTCAGGGATACCATGATGGGCACGCCGAATTCGCCGGCGGTCTTGACGCAGAACTTCATCATCACCGGGGGGCCGATGGCTACCGCCATGTCCGGCCTGGTCTCCGCGGCGCAGAACTCCTTAAGGGGCTCGGTGACCAGGGCCTTTCTGCCGTAGGAGCCATCGTCGGTGACGATGATAAGCTCGTCGGTAAAGGGCCGCATCCGATCTTCAAAGATAACCAGTTCCCGGCTGCGGGCGCCGATGATCGCCAGCACCCGGTTCCCCGCGGCCTTCATGGCCTGGACGATGGGAAAGAGGGGAGCCGCGCCGATGCCGCCCCCCACACATACCACGGCGCCGAACTGTTCAATGCGGGTGGGATTCCCCAGGGGCCCCAGGACGTTCTCCACCAGATCCCCCGGTTCCTTTTGGACCAGCCGGTGGGTACTGGCCCCCACGGCCTGGACCACCAGGGTGACGGTCCCCGCCCCACTGTCCGCGTCGGCGATGGTCAGGGGAATCCGCTCCCCCCAGGCGCTGTCGATCTGTACTATCAGGAACTGTCCCGCCTTCCGCGCCCCGGCGATAAGGGGAGCTTCCAGCGTGATCTCGTATACATCCGGGGAAAGCCGTTTTTTTGATATGATCCTGTTCAACCAATCCTCCATCCAGGGATAGCTGTAAATTTGCGGTATTTTTGCGATATTTTCAACTACGATGGAATTGCTTCTGGTCGGGAATTTTCGGGTTGAAGTTGAATACGGGCCGGTCAAAACCCTGCGGATGACCATCTATCCCCCCGCCGCCCCTCCCGCCCCGCCGGGGGAGCGGATCCGTATCCGCGCCCCCCTCCATACCCCCCGGCGCTTTATCGAGGAGTTTGTGGCCTCCAAGGCCGCCTGGATCGAGAAGCACCGGGCCCGGTTCCGCAGAAGCCCCCAGGCCCCGCGCCTCTTGCGGGATCGGGAGGTTCAGTATGTCTGGGGTCTTCCCCACAGCCTGGAACTGGTTGAACGGCAGGGCCGGCCGAAAATCGAGATCAGGGAGGACCGGATGCTCATGTTCATCCGCCCCGGCGATAACCTGGAGGCCAGGGAAAAAATACTGGACAGGTGGTACCGCAAAATTTTCAAGGAAGCCGTTTCCCGCCTGGCCCCTGTCTGGGCGGCCCGCATCGGCGTGGAGGTGCGGCAGATCTACTACCGGAAGATGAAATCCCATTGGGGAAGCTGCAATTTTACTAAAAAGACCATCCGCCTTAACACCGAGCTGGCAAAAAAACCGCTCCCCTGCCTTGAATACGTGCTGGTCCATGAACTGGTCCACATCCTGGAACCTTCCCACAACCGGAATTTCTACCGGCTCATGGACAGCCGCCTTCCGGACTGGAAAATAATCCGCACAAAAATGAACCGGGGGGAACTGTAGGGGGACAGTTTCGCTGCCCCCACTATTTTTATGCACTTTCCGGCATTGACGAAATTTGCCAAAAATAATATACTATATTTTAATTCTTTTGTATGTCTATATAAGGACCGTCCAATATGTCCCAACTAACCTTTATAACCTTTTGCCTTGAACTCTACGCCGAACACAAAAAAGCAAGCGGCCCGGAAATATACCAACTATTTACTAAAACAGGACTATTGGAGTTGCTGAAAACCGATTATGAAGACCTCCACGGCATGTCCTTTGAGTATTTGAATCAGTTTTTTGACAAATATCTCGAGGGAGAAAAATGAGGCTATATCACGGTTCGACCCTTATCGTGGACAAGCCCCGGATAATCGCGGTCGAACAGGGCAGGGATTTCGGGAACGGATTTTATACAACCGATATCAAGGAACAGGCGCTACGATGGGCATTGCGTAAGGCAAAAATAGCATTGCGCCGGGGCCTTACCGCCAAAGCGGTAGTGTCCATCTATGATTTTGACGAGGCTCATTACCGGGACGTAAAGGTTATCCATTTTCCTGAACCCTCCGCAGAATGGCTAAAAATGGTATGCGCCTGCCGGAGCAACAGTGCCTACTCCCATGGCTACGATATGGTAACCGGAAAAATAGCCAACGATAATGTAGGTGAGACCGTTTCCTATGTGGTTCAAGGCATCATGAGGCCGGAAGACGCCCTGGAAAAACTCAAATTTGAACAAATAAACAATCAGGTCTGTTTTTCAACGGAGAAAGCCTTGTCTTTTCTACGGTATATTACCTGTGAGGAGCTTTCATAAATGGCCCATGGTCTGGTAAAGGCAACGATTATCCCCGAAATAATCCGTCTGATACAGGAAAAATACAGTGTCAGTGAAGACAAAGCCCTGGATATGTTCTATACATCGGCCACTGCGGCTTCCCTGGCCGACGATGAGACCGGCCTTTACGGACAGAGCGCCCTCTATATATTTTCGCTCTTCAATGAAGAAATGGAAGGTTTCCAAGGTATGAATACAAGTAAACAAAGCCCTTTTAGCCGAAGTGGAGAATCGAACTCCAGACCTGCGCATTACGAGTGCGCCGCTCTACCATCTGAGCTACTTCGGCAGGGTGTATAGTATAACACTTTTGGCGGGGCGGCGCAAGGGGGGTGCAAAAGGGGCGCAAGGGGCGGCGAAGGCTTGTGAATTCCGGAACGATTGATTATACTAACCACGATATGAATAGCACATTAGCCAGTCTGGTTCGAATCGGAATCTTTTATGACGGATATTATTTTTACAAAGTAAGTAACTATTATAAATATGAACATCCGAAAAAAGCGCGGATAAGCATTTCCGGGCTCCACGATTTTATACGGAACGAAGCCTCCGTTATCACCGGCGCCGATTTTAAGCAATGCCAGATTGTGGATGCCCATTACTTCAAGGGCCGGTCTTCCGCCCGGGAAATGGGCGAAAAGGTGCAGAGCGAGCGGATATTCGAGGATATTCTGATGCGGGAGAATATTATAACCCACTACCTGCCCCTGCGGAACGGGCCGAATAACACCCTCCAGGAAAAGGGCATTGACGTGTGGCTTGCCCTTGAAGCCTACGAGATGACCATGTACAAGCATTTTGACATTATTGCCCTGGTGGTCTGCGACGGGGATTATGTTCCCCTGGTGCGGAAGCTTAACACCCTGGGGGCCCATGTGATGCTGATTAGCTGGGATTTTGATTATTACAGTGAAAGCGGGAGGCTGGAAACCACCCGTACTTCCCAGCAGCTATTGGAAGAGGTGTACCATCCGGTATGCATGACGCAGATCATCGAAAACAGGCAACGGGATGAATTTGTTAAGAAACTCTTTGTCATGGACCGGGAGCATTATATTTCTGTCGGCGATATTGTGGGCAATAAGCATCTTACCGATACGGTTTCCGCGGCCGCCGGCGCCGAGGATGCCTGCTATTCGACAATACTCAACCTGAAAGAGGGCTACGGTTTTATCGAAGACCGGAGCTGCAATAATATATTTTTCCATTTCAGCACGGTGGAGAACGCCGATTTTAACGATCTAAAGCCGGGAATGAAAGTTAAATACTACCGGGAAGAGGATGAAGAAAAGTCGAAGGCCGCATCGGCGCCCCGCTACCGGGCAACCAAGGTGTTCCTTACCGCCGAAGCCGATTCCCGTACCATCGAAGCCGATTCCCTAAACGGGTATAAGAATATAGGCAAATCCTAAATCCCCCTGCGGGGCCCGCAGGGGGGATTCTTCAGGCTTAGGACCTGCCTTCCTCGACGCTATTGTAGGCCGCCCGTTTCATGGCTTCTTCCACACTGGTCCGGAGTTCTTCCTGGTCCTTTGTTTTGACGGGAATGTTGATCATGGCCCGGGCGATCTGTTCGCTCAGGGTCTGCTCCGGGATCGAGTAGAGTACATAATAGTAATACTGTTCGCTCTCTGTTTTCTTTCCCCGGTCGATGGTGCGCAGCTTAACCCAGTATTCCTTTTCCTTGGCAAGGCCGTTAATTTCGACACGGGAGAAGGTGGCTACCACCTCTTCCACAAAGCTTCTGTTCTCCGCAGTGTTTTTGTCCCCAAGCTGTTCGCCGCCGAAATTTGCCTCCACATAGTTGCTGATCCGCCGGGCCACCGAAGCCTGAACATTAAAATTGTTTACCAGGGAACGGAGGAGTTCCAGATTCTGACCGACCCCGTAGTCAACAATAGCGATTTTGCCCTCGAAGCCCGGAAGATTCTGCAGGGATTCCGCATCAAAATCTATGGCCGACTGCACCCAGGCGGGAATTTCCGACCCGGTTACCGCACCCTGGTAATCCACCCGGACCCGCTCAATATTACCGGCGATCTTCGGCGCGTCGCCGGCGGTTCCCTCGATGGTACCCGTGGGGGCGTCATTTTTTGCTGAAGAACTGGCGCAGGCGGCCAGGACCGACAGGATACCCAGAATCCCTAACATACGGATTACATCCCTTACTTTCATCTTGCACTCCTTAAACTAGGGTCCGGAATACGGAATTCCGGGCCCGCAAAAGCTAAAACAAACTACCGCCGCGGCGTTACAGTTTGTTTCTCCGGGAACTAACAAAGCGGATAAAATCGTTGATATTTTTAACCGCGATGCGATTCGCGTGTATTTCGATGCGCCGCTGGGAAACAAAACGGCTCAGTATCTCCCCGGCTTCCTTGACCCCCATCCCCGCCCATTGGGCAATGTTATCCACGGTGGCTTCAAATTCCCGCCTTTCCGTGGTTTTGTCAATATTAGGCTGGGTTTCGTCGAACGTCAAAAATACATCGGCGATCTTGGCCTGGGGGTCATCCAGCACCAGAGTCATAAAGCGCCGTTTGGCGTCGTAGATCCGCTTGCAGAACATCCTTAGGAGCCGCAGGGCAATTTGGGGATTACCCAGCAGGAGAACCTCGAAATTCCTGGCGTTGAATTCCAGCACCTTTACCTCGTCCACGGCGATGGCGGTGGCGGATCGGGGGGAATTTTCCAATATCGCCATTTCGCCGAACATATCCGAAGGCCCTATAATATCCAGGGTCTTTTCTATCTCGCCCATGATCTTGACCAGGTGCACCCGGCCGGACTGGATCAAATAAAAGTTGTCCCCCGGCTCAAATTCGGAAAAAATAATGGTACCCGGCTTAAAGGTTTTCGCGAAGCGTCCAAAGGATTCCATCCCGCCAGCCATCTAAACCCCCAGCCCCTCCAGGGCGCGTTTTGTCTTTACCGTGACCCCGTCCCCCTCCTGGGCGGCCATGGTCAGCACTTTCCTGTAAAAGGCCAGGGCCTGTTCCTTTTTTCCCAGCCGTTCATTGGACTGGCCGATAAAAAACACCACCTCCCGCAGATCCGGGTGCCGGGGATATCGGCTTAACATGCCGGTGAAATACTGGATACATTCCTCGAATTTGTTGAGGGTATAGAGGCAGCGGCCGATTTCCAGCGCGCTTTTGGCGGCCCATTCGGTTTCCGCTCCAGCGGCGGCGATTTGTTTAAACAGGGCATAGGCCTGCTGATACTTCTCCTGGGACACCAGGTTGAGGGCCTTGTAGTAGAGGGCCTGGAGATCCGTCTGGCCGAAGGCCGTCTCGTTTTTTTCGCCCTCGTTCCCGCCGACGGTCAGGGAACGCTCCGCCAGCTCCAGGTTTGCTTCCGCCGCGGTTATGTTCTTCCCCGAAGGGTAGTAGGTCAGGTAGCGGCTAAAGACGTATCTGGCGTGGTCAAACCGTTTCCGTTTGAGATAATACTCCCCCAGGCTGAAGAGTCCCGCCTCGGGGTTCTGCTCGTCGGATTTTAGCAGGATGGACAACTGGCGGTGGACCCGCCTCAACTGGGTGGAAAAGACGGTGAGCATCTTCATGACGATCCGGGTGTTGGCCATGGCGAAGTTTTCAAACTCCGGGATCGTAAAGGCCATGACCGTGGACTCCTTAAGGGCCACGGCATTTTCCTCCCGGGCATAGCGGCCCAGGGCGGACTTGACCCCGAAAAATTCCCCCTGCTGGACCATGTCGTGCATGTCGTTCCCGGATTCCATGTCCTGGTAGACCAGGTTCACCATGCCGTTTTGGAGGATGAATACCCGCTCCGCCGGATCTCCCTTGAAGTAAATCACCGCCCCCGCTCGAAATTGAAGGGTCTTTGGCATTAGGGCCTCCCTTTCCCTTCCGGCTCAAAGGGCAGGTATTCCAGGACCTTGTTGAAACCCAGTTTCCGCCGGACCTCCCGGTAGAGGGCGCCGGGGTCCCCGGCCACGAACATGGTACGGCTGCCCACCACCACCCGGCCGCAGGAGGCTTCCGCCAGGGCCAGGAAACGCTCTTCCCCATAAATGGCCCTGCCGGCCACCACCACCAGTTCGATGTCCTGGGGCCGGGCTTCAAGCAGATTCTCAAAGGGATCATCCCGGCGGGCCTTGATCAGCATCAGGTCCGCCAGCTTCCCCGGATCCAGGACGCCGGTCCTGCCCGCTATGCGCAGGGCCCTGGCGGCGTTCAGCGTTACCATCTTGAAAAGGGTCCTGGCGGGGAGTTCCTCGCCATAGAGCCGGCGGTACAGATTCCGGGCATAGCGCAGTTCCTCCAGCAGGTTGACGGACCCGGTGGCCGAAGAATCGGTCCCCAGGCTCAGGTTGATCCCCGCCTTGAGCATCTTTCGGACCTTGGCGCTTACATTGAACATCCGCATGTTGGAGGCGGGACACCAGCATACGCTGGCCCCGGCGCCGGCGATCTTCCTGATATCCCGGTCGGACAGGGCGATGCAGTGTACCAGGAGACAGTGATCGTCCAGGGCCTTATGCTTTTCCAGCCGCTCCACCGCCCCCATGCATATATCGTCAAAACCCTCCGCCAGATGGGTAACAAAGGGCCAGTTCTTTTTTAGGGCCCTGCGGTGCTCAACGCCGATTCCGGCGCCCCATTTCAGATCGTTCGGCGCAGCCTCGTGGGAAAGGGTATACTCGGCCACAGCCCGTACCGGGAGCAGGGGCAGGAATTCCCGGTTGATCTCGTGGGGAAAGTGGTCGATTACCGTGGCCACCCCGGAAAAAAGGTTCTTGTAGCCGCTTAGGCGGTAAAGCTCCTCCCTGGAAAGCCGGGATCGCTCAACAAAGGTGGGAGAAGCCTTCAGGTCCCCGTCCCAGGGCTGCCAGGTAAGGTAGAAGTTCCCCCTTTTTGGGCCCACCGCGGGCAGGTAGTTCCCCTGCAGATGGTCATGGGAGTTGATAAGCGCGGGATAGATGTAGGATCGGCCCCGGAGGTCCAGGGAGACTTTCCGCCCCCCGTTCATGGTGTTCCTGGGAACGATTCGACCGTCCAGGACATTGAGTTCCCCAAGCCGGCAGGGGCGGTTGAGGGAAACAACAATTCCATTTTTCAACGAGAACACCGTTACCATTCCTTAATTTTAGGCCCATACTGGCTGTTATGATAGACCTGCATACCCACTCAACCGCCTCGGACGGCAGTCTAAGCCCGGAAGCGCTCATGCGGGAAGCGGCTCAGGCCGGAATCTCCGCCATCGCCCTTACGGATCATGATAGCATTAAGGGTTTGGACTATGCAAGAAACGAGGCCGGGCGGCAGGGAATCCGCCTTATTCCGGGGATCGAGATCGAAATAAACTACCCCGGACCGGGCCATTTCCACCTCCTGGGTCTGGGGATCAGGGCGCCCAGTCCCGGCTTTGTGGAGGCCGTGGAGGGGCTTTCCCTGCTGCGGGAGGAGCGGAACCTGAAGATTCTGGCCCTTATGCGGGACCTGGGCATAGAGGCCGGCATGGAGGAATTGAGGGACCTGGCCCGGGGCGAAGCCCGGACTTCAACGGGCCCCGGCCCCTCGGTGGGCCGTCCCCACTTCGCGGCCCTGCTGGTGAAGCGGGGCATGGTGAAAAACCAGGACCTGGCCTTTGCCCGCTACCTGGGTCCGGGGAAACCCCTCTACGTCCCCAAGCCGGGGCTGGATTTTGACCGGGCCCAGGCCCTGGTCCGGGAATCTCTGGGCCTGCCGGTGCTGGCCCACCCCCTGTCCCTCTACCTGTCCTGGAGCCGGCTCCGCTCCTTTCTGGCTGCCCTGAAAGACCGGGGCCTTGGGGGTCTGGAAGCCTGGCACCCCGCGGCAAAGGTGCGGGACTGCCGCCGCCTGGAAGGGATGGCCCGTGAACTGGGGCTCCGGGTCACCGCGGGCAGCGACTTCCACAGCGGGGACCAGGGCGGACGCCGACTGGGCCGCAGCGGCGGGGGCCGGAAGATTGAGGACGCGGTGCTGGAAGCCATACCGGAGCTTTTAGACTAGAAATACAGGGCCTTTCATACTGACACGGTCAGGGCGGTGCGCGGCTCCTAATCCAGGCCCTCGGCCAGGATGTCGTAGGGATCGTCCCCCCGGCGGCGGTGTTCCACCGCTTCCAGCACCTGGTCCGTATCAAGGGTATCCCGGCCTTCCAGATCGGCGATGGTTCGGGCCAGGCGGAGGATGCCATGGTAGGCCCGGCCCGAAAGGGCAAGCTTGGATACCGCGGTTTTCAGGGCCTCCTCCCCCCGGCCGGAGAGGGGGCAGCAGCGTTCCAGGAGTTCCGGGGGAATCCTGGCGTTGCGGCGGGGTTGTTCCGGGCCTCCGGCCGGCCCCCGGGGACCTTCCCCGGAATCTCCCTCCCGGAACCGGGGGAACAGCTTTGCCAGCCTGAGGCGCTGTACCTCCACGGCCCGGCGCACCCGCTGCGCGATGGCGGCGCTGGTCTCCCCCGGGGGGCCCGTTAGGGCTCCCAGTTTGGGAGGGATCACCGGGACCCGGAGTTCAATCCGGTCCAGCAGGGCCGAGCCGAAGCGGCGCCAGTAACGGTTTACCTCCTCAGGGCTGCAGAAGCAGCTGAGGGCCCTGTCCGCAATGTCCGCCCCCCTCATCCCCAGCCGGCCGCAGGGGCAGGGGTTGGCCGCCAGGATCAGTTGAAAGGCCGCGGGCAGCCTAACCGAGGACCCCGCACGGGAGATGGTGATCACCTGATCCTCCAGGGGTTCCCGCAGGGCCTGGAGTACGTTGGAACGGAATTCCGGGGCCTCGTCCATGAAAAGAACCCCAAAATGGGCCAGGCTTATTTCTCCGGGCCGTACCGACCGGCCGCCGCCCAGGATGCCTTCGGCGCTGGCGGAGTGGTGGGGGGAGCGGAAGGGCGGCCGGCTGATAAGATCAAAGCCTGCCCCCTCGGGCATACCTTCAAAAAGACCGGCCAGACTCCAGAGTCTGGTTACCTCCACCGCCTCGTTGCTGCTTAGGGGGGCCATGATGGTGGGCATGCGCCGGGCCAGCATGGTCTTGCCGGCCCCCGGCGGGCCGAAGACCAGGAGGTTGTGGCCCCCGGCCGCGGCTATCTCCAGGGCCCGCTTGTACCGTTCCTGGCCCCGCACATCGGAAAAATCCCCGGCCGCCGGGGCCGGGCCGACTTCCGGGCCGGGGGCTTCCATGACCGGCAGGGTCCCGGTTTCCGCCCGGACCACCAGGGCATGCAGGGCTTCCCGCAGGGTACCCGCCGCGGCTACCCGGATCAGGGGCCGCTCCCGGGCCAGGATCATGGCCTCCCGGGCGTTCTCCCGGGGCACCACAAAGTCCCGGATTCCCTCGCCGATCCCCGCGGCCACCGCGGCCAGTACCCCGCGCACGGGCCGGACCTTGCCGGAAAGTTCCAGTTCCCCCAGGACCATGAGGGCTTCCGCCTGGGGCGCCAGGCCCGCGGCGGACATCACCGCCAGGGCGATGGGCAGATCCAGGGCGGCCCCCTCCTTCCGCAGCCCCGCGGGGGCCAGGTTGATGAGCACCCTGTCCAGGGGGAACTGGTAGCCCGAATTGCGGAACCCCGCCCTCACCCGTTCCCTGGCCTCCCGGACCGCCCCTTCCGCAAGGCCGGTAATGTCAATACCCGGAATACCCCGGCGTATGTCCACCTCCACCCTGATAACCACCCCCGCCGCTCCAAAGGGGGCATAGCTGAATACCTGCATGGCTGACTCCTCACCCTATATAGGGCGCGAACCGGCGAAACGCTTTAGTCTTTTGGAAAAAATTTGGAAAAAATGAAAAAAATTGAGGTCGGCGCGGCGCCGGCAGGCCGCCCTGCGGCAGGGCGGCGGGCGCTAAACTTGCTTCAAAGCCGGCGATGTGGTATCGTTATAGGTATGAATGGGGGGAACCATGGTAACCTTAACCTGGCGCGGGAACATGCCTGCGCCGTATAGCCGAACAGGGAACGAAGTTTCATGACGGTAGCCGATGCTGTTGATCTCCTGGAAGGGCAGTTCTACGCGGGCAAGGAAAAAGCCGGCCTGGAGATCCTTTCCGCCTGCGGGGCGGACTTGATGAGCGATGTGATGGCCTTTGTGAAGGATCGGGTGTTGCTGCTCACCGGCCTGGTGAACCCCCAGGTCATCCGTACCGCGGAGCTTCTGGACATACGGAGCATCATCTTTGTCCGGGGGAAAAGCCCCAGCAGGGATATGATCGACATGGCCGAGGACGCCGGCATCATCCTGGGGGGTACCAAGCTCCCCATGTTCCTTGCCTGCGGCAAACTCTACGAGGCAGGCCTTAAAACCGGCGGTACCCGCCGTATCTAGCCCTATTCCCCTTTCCAAACAGGCCCTGCGCATGCGGGTAACAACCCGCCTTGCCGCCATGAGCGGGGATTATTTTGCCGCCCAGGGGGCGGCCGCCGCGGCTCTGCTGGAGGACAGCACCTGGTGGGAAGGGTATGAGACCCTGTTCATCTTCCTCTCCATGGCCCAGGAGATTGATACCCGGCCCCTTCTGGAATCGGCCCTGGCCGCGGGGAAGCGGGTCTTTGCCCCCCGTCTGGCCGCCGGCGGGATGAGCTTCCGCCGGGTCTATTCCTCCGCGGGCCCCTGGGAAAGGGGGTCCCTGGGGGTTCGGGAACCGGGGGAAACGGCGGAAGCGGCCGGCGCCGGGGATTTTCCCGCCCTGCTCATCGTTCCCGGTCTGGCCTTTGACCGGGAAGGCCGCCGCCTGGGCAGGGGTAGGGGCTTCTATGACCGTTTCCTGGCGGAACTGGATGACCGGGGCCGGCCTTTCCGGGCCGCCGGCTTCTGTACCGCCTGCCAGCTTGTGGAAGAGGTCCCGGTAGACCGCCGGGACCGAAGGGTAGACGGCATCTGCACGGGTGAAGGGCTGATCCTTCTGAGCGGCTAAAGCAGCCTGCGGGGGCAAATTGTCAACATTTTTTTTATTTTGTTGACAATAAGACCGGCTCATGCTTAAATCAACGTATGCTTAATAGCACCCTTGTCCATTCACCCACTTCTCTGGACGTACTTATCTCCCTGCGGAAGGATATCCTTACCCGGCGGCTGTGCAGCGGGACCCACCTGAAGCGGGTGAACCTGGCGGAACAGTACGGGGTGAGCCGGGGTTCCGTATCCCAGGCCCTGTACAAGCTGGAAATGGAAGGCCTGGTGGAGGACGAGGGGAACGGCCGGGTAAAGGTAATCGGCATCGAAGAGAAGGACGTGATTGACATGTTCGACATGCGGCTCTACCTGGAAAAAAAGGCCATGGAGATACTGCGGGACAAGGAGGACGTGGACTATATCCCCCTCATCGAAGTGCTGAAAAGCATGAACGAGGAAAATTCCCAGGGGGACCAGGCGGACCCCGTGCGGATGGCGGCCCTGGGTTTTAACATCCATGTGGCCATGTTCGAAATGGCCGGCAACCGGGCCATTTTTCACGCATGGAAAACCGCCTCCGGCCTTATGCAGGAGATCATCATGATCAACGGGTCCCATGTGCCCGCCCGTGAAACCTACCGGAAACACAAGATTTTAAGCGACTGCATCATACAAAAATGGGAAAACGCGGTAGCGATTATCGAAGAGCACCTCATGGCCGGGTCCCGGGACATCTACCTGGACGCCCTGCGGAACATCACCTGCCGGTTGGCATAAATCGAAACTCACAGGGCGGGATTCCAAGAGGCCGGATTTTGGAACCGATCCATCTGTTAAAAAACTCTTTTTGCCTCCAAACATGCCCTTTGCAGTGAGTCCGGCAGTGGGAGCGCGGGTAGCTGGGGCGGGTTTTGGCGGAGCTGTCGGCAATATTCGTCAAGTGTTTGCACCGCTTTTTCACATTTTGTTTTATCGGCGGCATGTGTGGGAGGAGCATAATCGTCATCCTCATTCACGGCTGTACCGTGCAGGTATTTTATCCAGGTCTCTATGTTTCGTTTAGGAATAATCAAGGCGGCCGCATCGTCTTCTGTTCTAGCGGGAACCCCTATTTTTCTACATTCCGCATCCAATGCTTGAATACGTTCTAAAACGGTTGCCCTGTCCGCATCGGTACATACAATGAGATATCCTTTGTGTTTTCTGATGTTTGTCAACTCACCGGGATACTGTTGGCGAACCCATTGTTCACCGCATCCCTGCCCGGCAGGGGAGATTTCTTCCCGGATATCTTTCCTGCCAATATGGCGCTTTTTCAGAAATCTCCTGATAAAGCACGCGCTCTGACTGTCTTCGCAGAGAATGGTGTATTTCATTTTACCAGTTTTCGTGCGATTGACTGCGAAAGTGTCAATACCGGACCGTCATACCCCTTCTCCTCCTGCTCAATGGGCCTGATTCTCGTATGCGATTCCTGTTCGCGTTCAAACCAGATCGGGACACCCAGACAGGAATAGTCAATTACTTCAGGGTGATGTGATATGAGGACAACCTGTTCGAGACGTTCTCCCCTGCCGCAGTCGTCAACAAACAAACGCAGCCAGGGCTGTATTTCTTCTATGGAGATATAGTTATCCGGTTCATCGATAAAAATGCAGGCGTTCCTTTCTTTGTTTCCCAGAATAAGGGCGTAAATCGCTATGAGCATTTTTTGACCATCGGAAAGGGACGCAAACAGATAGGTATGTTTTGCCGAGATATCTGAAGTTTGAAAGTCGGCTTTTAACAAACGCCGCTCGCCGGCTTCGGCGGACTTGAGCGTAAAAAACCCCGGAACCGATCCGGGAAGTTCATCAAAGATTTCACGGCATGCCGACGGATTTTCCAGGGTAAGATAACGATACCATGCGGCAAAGTTTTCCATGCACAGGGAAAGCTGTTTTTCCTCATGCTGGCTTTCGGACTCCATAAGAACAGGCGTCGGACGTACAACGGTAATGTTTTCGATATATTTCTTAAAGGCCGTTAGTTTTTTGTTGTCCCTTCGCTCCTGGAGCAGCCCTACGCCTGACTGTGTCCAGTCAAAACTGACAACAGGCCCCTCGTGCCCCTGGTCATTGTGAAGGTGAGCTTCACCTTCTTTGCTGTAAAACAATAGGGATTCTGACGGCGCCGGTTTTTCTTTTAGCGTCAGTTTTTCTTCTTTGACTTTTGATTTTGTTAAATCATCAAAAAATTCAATTACAAGGGTGTAGATAAAGACACCGTCATCCGTGTCTACTTCAATTTCAAATTTTTGCAGGGGCTTTGTCTGCCAGCGTGTAAAATCCGCCGAGGGGAATGTTTCCGCCAGCCGGGTCTCGCCGCCGATAAAACCGCGCAAACGGCGGAGTACGTCAAAAACAGAACTTTTCCCGCTGCCGTTTGCGCCAAGCAGCAAATTTATCGCCTCAAATCGTATTTCAAAATTAACAAGCGTTCGAAAATTGTCTATATAAAGCCGTGTTATCATCGTTGCTCCCTATTAAACATTATGGTAAATCGAATGGCCGGTCAAGAATAGCCGGGGTTTGGGGCGGTGAGCGGCCGGCCGGGCCCCAGGAGAGGGGGGTAGGCTAAGACCGCCGGGCCCTGGGCGAAGCGAAGGGCGGGCGGGCTGAGCCGAGGGGGGAGACTTACCCCCTGTATAGTCCGGGCCGGGGGATTGGGGTAGAATGGGGCCATGTCGGGGGCCCTGCCAGCTGATTCTTTCCGGGGTTTTCTGGTCCATGCGTATGCGCCGTTTTCCCTGCCCCGTGAACACGCGGGGCGGGGCCGTATCTTTCTGGTGGGCCGCCTGGACGACGGCCGCTCCTTTGCCGCAGGACTGCATCTTCCCCACACCGGTTTCCACATCCTCAAGGCAGACCTGGGCCGCTGCGCCGCGCTGTCCCAGGCTTACCGGGTGCTGGCCCCCCGGCTGCAATCCTTCTCCGGGAAAGAGGAACTGGTCTTTTTGGATTTTGACCATCCCAGGGAACGGAGTTTCGCCTTCCGCACCCTTTCAGGCCGGGGGGTTCAGAGTCCCGACGGGGCCGAGAAGCCCGCGGAGACTTTTCTGATGGAAAAACAGATCCACGGCTGGATGGAGATCCGGGGGCCGAGCAGGCCGGGGCGGCACGTGGACCTGGTTTTTGCGGAGCCGGAGATTAGCTCTTCCCCGGCCGGAGGGCTGCCGCCCCTGCGGATCGCCTCGATAGACATTGAAACCGGGACCAGGGGGCCGGCCCAGGGGAGCATCCTGGCCATCGGCATAGCCTGGACGGACGGTCCGGGGGGAGGGATTGCGGGCAGGCGGGTGCGGGTCCTGGGGCAGGCGCCTGCCCCTTCGGAATCTCCGGCTCCTCCCGATCAGACCGCGCCTATCTTTCACTGCGACGAGGCGGCCCTGCTCCGGGCTTTCCTGGCGGATATTCGGGACATCGATCCCGATGTGCTTACGGGCTGGAATTTTCTGGACTTCGATTTTAAGCAGATCGCCGAGCGCTGCGCCCGCCTCCGTATCCCCCTGCTCCTGGGCCGCAGCGGTGAAGAGGAGGCCAAGTTCTTTCCCCCCGGCGATAGGGCGGGGGACCGGAGCAGGGCGAATTCCGCGGCCGCTCTGGCGCCGGGGAGGCAGGTGCTGGACGCGCTGCGGGTCTTCCGGGCCGGGGGCCGGGGATTCCTGGCCGAAGACGACGGGCCCGCATACCGGGGCGGTTTTTCCCTGGAAGCGGTTTCCCGGCGGGTCCTGGGGGAGGGGAAACTGGTAAGCGCCCAGGGGGAGGAGAAGCTGGCGGAGCTTGAAAAGCTCTACGTCCAGGACCGGGAACGTTTTGCCGCGTACTGCCTTTCCGATGCGGAGCTGGCCCTGCGGATTCTGGACGCCACGGGGCTTTTCCGCCTGACCGTGGAGCGGGCCGGCCTGACTGCGGTGAGTCTGGATAAGGCCTGGACCAGCGTGGCCAGCTTTGAGCGGATCTACGGCATGGAGCTTAGGAGGCTGGGCATAGCCCCGCCCTTCCCGGACCCGGAACGCCAGGTCTCCGGCGCGGCCGGGGGTACGGTGCTGGAGAGTCTGAGCGGACTCTTCAGCAATATCGCGGTCTTCGACTTCCGCAGCCTCTACCCCACCATCATGCGGACCTTCAACATCGATCCCCTCTGTTACGAGCGGGCGGGGGAGGGCTCCGGCGGGGCTCCCGGACCCATCGAGGCCCCCAACGGCGCAGCTTTTTCACGGGAACCGGGGCCCCTGCCCCGGCTTATCGGCGAATACTTCGCCGCCCGCCGGGAGGCCCTGGCCCAGGGCAATGAAACCGCGGCCCAGGTCTACAAGATTCTGATGAACAGCTTCTACGGGGTCCTGGGAACCCAGTCCTGCCGCTACGGCCGCAGCGAACTGGCGGGGGCCATCACCTCCTTTGCCAAGAAGTGGCTCCTCTTTTCCAGGGACTGGTTCAGAGACCGGGGCTACCGGGTACTCTACGGGGACACGGACTCCCTCTTTGTGGAAACCGGCCTGGGGGACCGGGCGGACTGGGAAGCCTTTAACCGTTTCTGCGGGCCCCTGGCCGCGGAGCTGAACCGGGAACTGGAGCGGCGGATCACAAAAGACTACGGCTGCCGGTCCTTCATCGAACTCCGCTTTGAAAAGGCCTACCGCCGCTTTTTGCTGCCCCCCCTGCGGGGCCGGGCCGAAGAGGAGGATGCTGCGGCCTCCGGCGGCGTCCAGGAGCCCGGCGATGCGGCGCCAGGCCGGGCCGCCCCCCGGGGCCGGGCCAAGGGCTACGGCGGTTACCTCGTCCCCCCGGCGGGGGGCGCGGAGACCGTGGAGGTAAAGGGCATGGAGGCGGTGCGGAGCGACGCCACGGCCCTGGCCCGGCGTTTTCAGGTGGAGCTGCTGGAACTGGTCTTTTCCGGCCGCGGGGAAGACAGGTTCCGGGCCAAGCTGCGGGAAACCCTGGCGGAACTGGAATCAGGAAAACTTGACGCGGAACTGGTCTACCGGAAGCGGCTGTCCAGGCCCCCGGAAAGCTACACCAGTTCCACCCCGCCCCAGGTTAAGGCCGCCCGGGCCCTGGGCTGGAAGGGCCGGCGGGGCACGGTGGAGTATGTGTGGACCCTTTCCGGCGCGGAACCGGCCTCCCTGCCCCACGGCCCCCTGGATTACCGCCACTACGCCCAGGCCCAGGTATTGCCGGTGGCCAAGTCCATTGCCGATGCCGCCGGCTGGGACCTGGGGGAATTCTTCCCCAGGGACCGGAGAAAACCAAAACCCCAGCCGGAATTGGAGTTCTAGCAGCGCGACATCTCGTCTTTCCGCCCCTCAATAGGGTATACTAACGCGTAATATTTTCATTCAACGAGGTTTAGCATGTCAAATAACAAGACCCTTTTTTTTATCATCACGGTCATGGGCGTCCTTATCGGTATTTTGCTTGATATTTTCGGCCTCCTTTTCTTCGCCGTCTCTTCCCTTCCGCCCCAGGATCTCCTGATTCGGGGAGGATCCGCGGCCCTGGTCTACGTCATCCTCTACCTTATCATCCAGAGCCGGAATGCAGTTTTCTTTGATCCCCGGTACCTGGCAAGCCTGGAAGCGGGAAAGTCGGAGACCGCCAAGCAGGAGGAGGAGGAAGGCTACCGCGGGAGCCTGGAGAAAATCGGCTCCGTTCCCATCAGGATGATCGCCGTCCATACCCTGTTGCAGCTTGTCTTCCTTGGGACCCTGGTCTACGTCGGCGATTTCCTGGGCATAGCCGGGCGAATCAAAACCCCCATATTCCTCTACATGCTCTCCCTGGGCATACTGGCCGGAACCTTCGTCTATGTCCTCACCGACAGCCTGGTGTCGCGGGCCCTCATCTCCGGGGGCTTTTTCCGCTACCCCAGGGAACTGCGGGAAGGCCGGCAGAGCCTCAAGCTCCTCATTATCCCCATGGCCGTGGCCCTCATCGCCCTTATCTTCGCCGCGCCGGTCATTATCCTGGAACTGAACCGCACCGGAGAAAACCTGCTGGAGATGAGCGGAAGCGGCTGGGCGCCCATCCTTATCATGCTTGGCTGCTTCTTCGTCTTTGTTTTTATCCTGGCCTTTATCCTTAAAAAGAACGGCGCCGCGCTCTACGATTCGGTGATCCGCCAGTTGGAAAACCTTTCCTCCGAACAGAAGGACCTAAGCCGCCGTATCGGCATCTGCTCGGTGGACGAATTGGGAACCATCGCGGGGATGGTGAACAGCTTCTGCGAAAACATGCGCCGGGGCATCGCGGAGATCAAGAAGGGAGACGAGGAACTGGCCGGCGCCGCGGGGGCCCTCCAGGATAACGCTGCGGTCATGGCATCTTCCCTGGGGCAAATATCCGGCGCCGCCGAACAGGTCAGCGGCAAGACCGGGGATCAGCTGCGTTCCGTTTCAGCCTCCGCATCGGAGGTAGACCGAATCGCCAGGAACATCGAGGTCCTGGAAGGCTCAATCAACACCCAGGCCGGCAGCATGGACGCCGCCTCCGCCGCGGTGGAAGAGATGCTGGGGAACATCGGCTCCATCAACGCCATGACGGAAAAGATGGTAAGCCAGTTTAATATCCTGGAAAACGCCGCGCGGGACGGAGCCAGTATCCAGCGGGAGAGCGGCCAGCGGATCGGCGAGATCGTGGTCCAATCGGAATCCCTGCAGGGGGCCAATAAGATCATCTCCACCATTGCAGCCCAGACCAACCTGCTGGCCATGAACGCCGCCATCGAGGCGGCCCATGCGGGGGATGCGGGCAGGGGCTTCGCCGTGGTGGCCGACGAGATCCGCAAGCTGGCGGAGAATTCCTCCAACGAATCCCGAAACATCGGCGCCGAACTCAAACAGATTGTGGAAACCATCGATCAGATCGTGAAGGGCGCCCACGCGTCGGAACAGGCCTTTGCCCAGGTGTCGGGCCAAATCTCCGATACCCAGGCCCTGGTGTCCCAGGTGGAAAACGCTATCCGGGAGCAGAGCGAAGGGGCGGACCAGGTAATGCAGTCCCTCAAGGTGATGAACGACACCACCGCGGAGGTCAAGACCGGGGCACGGGAGATGAGCGAAGGCAGCGAATCCCTGCTCCGGGAGGTTAACAGCCTCCAAAGCAGCGCCCAGGAAATATCATCCGGCATGGAGACCATATCGGCGGAGATAGCCAAGATTTCGGAGGGAGCCCAGCGGATTTCCGTGCTGGCCCAGGGCAACCAGTCCTCCATCGGGCGCATATCGGCCATCGCCGGCGGTTTCAAAGTTTAGTCCAAGGGCGGGGTTCGTCATTGCGGGCCGCCCATGCGATGCGGCAGGTACTAGCCGGCGCTGTAGCCCAGTTCACGGGAGGCCCGCAGGCCCAAGTCCTTCAGGTAGTCAATCACCTCCCCGCAACGGCTCCCGCCCATGCGGGTAACCGGGGCGGATATGCTGATAGCCGCGGCCACCTGGCCCTGGTAGTTCAGAATGGGCGCCGCAATACAGCGCACCCCCTCTTCACATTCCTCGTTATCGTAGGCGTAGCCCTGGTCCCGCACCTGGGCCAGCTCCTTCCGCAGGGCCTCCAGACTAACAATCGTGTGCTCCGTAAATTTGGGGAGCCCCCGCTTTTTTTCCAGGTCCTCAAGCTGCCGGTCCGAGTAATTAAGCAGGTGCAGCTTGCCCACCCCCGTGGCGTGCATGGGGGCAATGTGGCCAATCCGGTGCAGAGTCTGCAGCATCCGGCCGGGCCCCTCCTCGGTGGCAATGTAGACCATCTGCATGTCCCGCTCCACACAGAGGGAGGAAGACTCGTTAAAAGCCGCGGCCGCCTGCTTAATGTACTTTGAAAGGGAGTGGACAAAGGGGTAACTCTTTCCCGCCCGGGCTCCCAGCTCCACCAGCTTCAAGGTAAGGTAGTAGCAGCAGGTTTCCGGGTCCTGACCCACATAACCAAAATCAATGAAGGTATTAAGGAAACGCAGCAGGGTACTCTGGGGCATCCGCAGCTCCCTGGCCAGGTCCTGGAGCCGCGAAGGGGCGCCCGTATGGGTCATCCCCTCCAAAATCTGGAGAGCCTTCCGTAGGGACTGGTTTTTTTTAATCCCCTCGCTTACCTGTTTACCCTGTTTTCCCTGCATACCACCACTATACCGGCGTCCCGGCAAAAAGTAAATGAATTACCGGCCCTTACGCCGCCGTCCCTCCGGCCCCCTCCCCCGCGAACCGGTGAGCGGGTTCTTTGCGCCGGGTCTGTCCTTTGGGCCGGGCGGGAAGCCTTGAATCTTCGGGAAAAAGGGCGCAGCCTGGGATCACCGCTGGTCTAGCCGTCCGGGGCATGGTGTCAGTCACCTTCTTGCAATGGACTTCTGTTATGTGAAAAACCGGCAATGCTCGATCAGGAGCGCGGCAAGTTTTGGATAGATAAAGCGTCACGGGGCAGGGAATGAGAATGAAAATAACGCCATGGAAAAAATATCATTATATATTTTTTGGTGGATTTATAATCTCAATCGTGACAATGGCCGTTGTAGCGAATTTTGGGCATCCCAATATAAGCGTGATAGCCTTTGTTATAATTATTATTCAATCCAATAATTACAATCCCTTTATAGCTTCAATGGAAAGACCCGTTGACTCAGCGATGCGTTCATAAGTATCTCCTAGCCTTTTAAGATTCTTGGCGATTTCTACTGTCTTTTTCATTTCGCCTTCCCTCATACCTTCCCTCATACCTTCCCTTAAGGCTCCTTCCAGACGAGATCTTTCATCCATAAGTTGAAGTTCATACATCTCATAGGAGTGAAGAAGTTCAGGATCTTCGCGAATAATGTCTATTTTATTCTGAGCCTTTTGGATTACAGTGTCCATTGTTAAGACCTCCTTAACCAAGTCTAATGAACTATGATCGTCTAACCACACTAGCCATCTATGTAGTTGGTCATTAAAAATATCCTTAGTTTTTAATTCTCTAAATTTTGGCATTTCTATATAGTGGATTTCAAGTAAGTTTGTTAGCTGATAATCCTTGTTAGTATCTTCATAAAGGTGATAGCTGGTGCGAAAATCGTTTAATTTAATATAATTAAAATCTAATATATTTATTGTAATTACCCGGTGTAATTTAGAGAAGTCCTGTCCCTCTTTTATTCAATATATTCCTTGCTCCAGTAGTATAAGTTTCTTTTGTCCATGTTATATCGATTTTAATAATATTTAGTAGTTTTGTTTTCAAGGGGAGGGGGTGCGAAATGCTCCTCCTCCAGCCTGTTAATCTCCGCCACCTTGGCGGTGGAAAGGCCGTCCTTAAATTCCAGGTCCGCCCAGTCCGCCAGAATGGCCTTGGCCAGTTCCGCGCCAATCACCCGCTCCCCAAAACAGGCCACATTGCAGTTGTTACTCAGAATGGACCGGCGGGCGGAAAAAATATCGTGGCACACCGCGGCCCGGATCCCCTTAAATTTATTCGCCGATATGCACATCCCTATCCCCGTGCCGCAGATCAGGACCCCCCGCTTCTGGTAGGCCCCCTCGATGATCCGGGTGCAGACCCTGGCGGCAATCAGGGGGTAGGCGGTCATGTCGTTCCCCCGGTCCACCCCCAGGTCTTCCACCTCCGCCCCCAGGTCCCGCAGGGTTTTTATCAAGACCCTTTTGAGATTGAACCCCGCCTCGTCGCAGCCTATCACCACATCCCGCATACCGGTCCCTCCTATCCTCCCCCCATTCTACCTGCTATACTTTCCCAAAATATAGCCCAGGAGGCCCCCATGTTTGACTATGTGGCGGTAAAAGAACAGCGGATCCCCGTAACCGCGGAGGCGGATATTGTGATTGCCGGAGGAGGACCCGCGGGGATCGGCGCGGCCATAGCCGCCGGCCGGGAGGGGGCCAGGACCATCCTCATTGAGCGGATGTTTTACCTGGGGGGCGCGCTGACCGGCGGTCTGGTGAGCAAGATCGCCATCTCCCACCGGAACCGGGGAATCGCCGCGGAACTGCTGGAGCGGCTGGACCGGTACCAGGGAACCTCCTTTATCCAAAACCGTCCGGAGGTCCCCGTTGACCCGGAACTGGCCAAGCTCATTCTGGACAGGATGGTCATAGACGAGGCGGGGACGGAGGTCCGTTTCGGCTCGGTTCTTTCCCAGGCGGCAGCCGAGGGCCGGGAAATCAAGGCCCTCCTCGTCAGCAGCATCAACGGCCTCCAGGGGATCCGGGCAAAGTATTTCATCGACTGCACCGGCGACGGGCAGTTGAATTTTCTGGCCGGGGGCGCCTCCATGATCGGCAATGACGAAGGGGGTCCCGGCTCCGCACCCACCCTGATGTTCCGTATCGCCGGTGTGGATGTGGATAGATTCATCGATGCCCAGGAGAAAAACGAGGAGGAGTACCGGTCTGCCCGGACCCGCCACAGCCCAAAGGAGATGCGGGAACTCTACCAGGGGGACCGTTATGTTTTTTTTGCGGACTACCTGCCCTTCCTCCAGCGGAGGCTGGAGGAAAACCCCGAAATGTTCAGCCCCTGGGAACAGAAGATCCTCCGCACCCGGGGACTCATCTTCCTGAACCAGCCCCAGCGCGGGGTGCTGCTGGTCAACTCCACCCGGATTCTGGGCTTCCGGGGCGGCGACGTCTTGGAACTAAGCGGCGCCATGGCGGAAGGCCGCCGCCAGATCGAAACCATCTTCCGGTTTATGAAAACCTTTTTACCCGGTTTCGAACATGCAATCATCATGGATACGGGGAACCTGCTGGGCATCCGGGAATCCCGCCGGGCGGCGGGGGATCAGGTGCTGCTGGAAACCGATATTTCAGGCGCCGCCCGCTTTGACGATGCGGTGGCCTCCAACGACGGCGGCATAGAGCTGCATTCCCCCACCGGGCCAGGCCTCAAGGGCAGCCGCCTGGGTAAAGGCGAATACTACCACATCCCCTACCGCTGCCTTGTCGCCAGGGATTTCGACAACCTGTTTATCGCGGGCCGCTGTTTCAGCGCCGGCCACGCCGCGCTTTCCGCGGCCCGGAGCATCGGCAACTGCATCGCCCTGGGCCAGGCCGCCGGTTCCGCAGGGGCCCAACTGGTCAGGGACGGGAAAACCAATGTCCGGCACATCGATATACGAGCCCTCCAGGAAAAACTCGCCCCGGTTCTGTAGTCCCTGTCCGCCGTAACGCGTGCGGAGGATACGCCGCCGCGTCAGCCGGGCTCCTATTTAAAAATAATCGCATTGGGCAGGAGCCGCTGGGCTTCGCCTTCGGAAGGGGTGTTGACCACTTTTCCCCGGTACACCATGGTTGCCGAGGAACCGCCGTCAAGGCCGATGGCGTTCACTGCGCCGTTGGCGTACAGAATGGTCTGCATATCCTTAAAAGTGGCCCCCAGGCTGCCGGGCCGGCGGCCGTCCACCACCGCCAGCAGTACCGCTCCGTTTTTAAGCTGCCCGATGGCGCTGCGCGGGGCCAGGCCCCCTGAAAAATCGGTCAGCTCCGTTTTCTCGCCGTTTACAATAAGGAGGGGCCCAAACTCAAAGGCCCAGCGGTACTGCAGGGCGGCAATCTCGTCATCGGTAAACAGGCCCACCACCATTTTATAGTCGCCGGTGAACCCGCCCATCACATGCCTTCCGTCCCGCAAAGAGCGGCTCACCAAAGAGCCGTCAACTATCGTATGCCCCCAGGGCGCGCCCCGCTGTTTTTCATCCGCATAACCCGATGCGTTTATTCCCCCCAGGGCCCGGTGCCCGGCCGTCATGCTTTCCAGCAGCATCCCGCGGGGATCGCCGGAACAGACCAGTTCCACGCGCCGGGGATCTTCAATCTTGATGAGAAAGCCCCTAAAGTAATCCCCCTTAACGGGATCGAAGTAGATACCCTCACCGCCGGAAATATCGACGGCTCCGGCATCGGTTTTCCTGTCCTGGGCCGGTTTATTCTTGTCCAGCACGGACCGGATATATTCCTCGGAATAAAGGGCGGTGGCTAAGAACTTAAAACGGCTGGAGTAGAGGGCCGTATTGATCCACAGCAGCCTGAACGGTTCGTAGGGGCCGTAGAATAGGGCCGCCAGCACAGGGACCGCGGAGAGGAAAAGGATCGCGGGCAGGAAAAGAAACAGGAAAGGGGCGCGCGGTTTCCCGCGGCCCCCGGCAGCATTACTACAACGCTTCAATGACCGCATGCACTACGCAGCTTCCCTTTGAATAATAGTAATTCCATACTTTTAGGTACAACACCCCTTCCGCCGTAACGAGGTTGATTCTAGCATTGGTATCGGTCCCCGAATCATCGTCATCATCCACTTCGTTTCCGTTGATGTCGTAAATGGCCAGCACCGTATCAATGGACCCTTCGGTATAGACGGTGATAATGGCGCCTCCTTCGGGGATCGTAAGGTAGTACCACTGCTCACTGCTGTTCTGGAACGATGCGGTTACAGGCGTTCCCGGCGTGATACGCAGGGCCTGGTGGACAGGTTCCGTGCCGTAACGCCAGGCATTAAAACCCCGGACAAAATTGTAGGTCCCCGCCCGCCTGCCGGCCCGGTCATAGGCCGCGGATAGGCCGTTGGGTATGGCCTCGCCGGCGATGTAGGTAATGTCGGCGGGCAGATTTACCACCGTCAGCTTATTGCATTCATAAAAGGCGTAAGCGCCGATAACCAGGATTCCCGCGGGGATATTGGCCCTCAGGAGATTGGAGCAGCGGTAAAATGCCCTGTCATCGATAACGATAAGGCCCGCCGGCAGGGTGACGCTGGCAAGGGCGTAGCACGATTCAAAGGCGCCCCGCCCAATCCTCCGCACCCCCTGGGGGATAGTTACCGAAACAAGCCCCGCGTGGCTAAAGCAGGATTCCCCGATTTCCGTTATGCCAAGGTTTCCCGGAATAACCAGTTCCGTGGCCCTGCCCGTGTAGGCCGCCAGTTGGGTTCCCCGCAGCACAAAGTCCCCCCTGGTTACCAGGTTGACATTCCCGCCGGTAAAATCCGTAACCTGCGAACTCTGCCCAAAGCTCACTGCCGCGGCGCCGCAGAACAGCAGGGTAAAAATAACGTTCCTCATGTGATCCTCCAGGACTGTCCTCTGGGACATTGGACTTTCTTACGCGTAAGCACATAAAATACCATGGTCCACGGTCATGCGCCTATGCCCCGGCGCCTCCGTTGACAGAAACGGGGCCCTGGTCTATAATTGTTGAAATGATGTTCTAAATATTAGAAACACACTATCCCCCATAGAGGTTTACCATGGTAGTATCAGAGGTCATCGTTCACATTTTGGAAAAAGAGGGAATCACCGACGCATTTGGCATTCCGGGCGCGGGAATCAACTCGCTGTATAAGTATCTGGAAAAGGCCAAGATAAAGCATTACCTGATGCGCCACGAAGAGGCGGCGGTCCACGCCGCGGACGGTTATTTCCGGGCCGCCGGGAAGATGGCCGCGGCCATTTGTACCTCCGGCCCCGGGGCCACCAATTTTACCACCGGCATGTATACCGCCTGGCAGGATTCTATCCCCCTCGTCGCCATCACCGGCCAGGCGGTCACTTCCCAGTTGGGGAAGGGGGCCTTCCAGTGCGTGGACATCGCGGAGATCGTCAAAACCGTCAGCAAGGGCTCCTGGTGCGTTACCAACCCCCATACGGTCCCCCAGGTCTTCCGCGAGGCCTTCCAGACCGCCCTGTCAGGCCGGCCCGGGCCGGTGCTTATCGACCTACCCCTGGATGTCCAGCAGGCGGACATTGAATTTGATCCGGCCCTCTACCTCCCCTCCCGGCTCAAAAGCCCCAAGCCCCCGGCGGAATCAATCGAAAAGGCCGTCAAGCTCCTGGACGAGGCCAAAAACCCGGTGATCATCATGGGGGGCGGCGTGATCCTGGCCGGGGCGGAAAAGGCCCTGCTCGAATTTGCCGAGTACATGGATATTCCGGTTATCGTTACCTACATGGCCAAGGGCGCCATCAGCGAAGATCACCCCCTGTACGCCGGGCAAATGGGTATTCAGGCCGGGGCGGCCTCCGGCGGGAACGAGGTCTTCCTGGAAACCGATGTGGTGCTGGGGATAGGCTGCCGCTTTACGGACCGGCATACCGGGAATGTGGCGGTCTACCAGGGGGAGCGAAAATTTATCCACATCGATATTGACCCTCAGGAGATCGGGAAGATCATCAAGACCGAGCTTGGCATCGCCGCCGACGCCGCCGACGCCCTGCCCCTGCTGTTGGCATCGGCTAAGGCCGCGGCTAAAGCCGGGGGGGCCAAGCGGCAGCGCCGGGCTCCCGCGGCGCCCTATGCGGAACTGCGGAAAAAGTATATCCACAGCCCGGACCCCGCCAAAAAGGTCATGGACCCCCGGGAGGTATTCCAGGTCATTAACGCCGCCTTTGACGATAACACCCAGTACACCACCGGCTGCGGGATCACCCAGATCTGGAGCGGCCAGTACCAGCGGGTCAACAAGCCCCGGAAGTATTTCCCCTCCGGCGGCGCGGGCACCCTGGGCTTTGACATCCCCGCTGCCATCGGCGCCGTGGTGGGCTCCGGGGGCCAAAAGACCGTCTGTATGATCGGCGACTTTGGTTTCACCTTCCTGGTGGAGGAACTGGGGGTGGCGGCGGCCTATAATCTGCCCGTGGTGGTCCTTATCATCAACAACGCCTACCTGGGACTTATCCGGCAGAATCAGAAATACGCCTACGGTTACGAGTACCAGGTGGCCATGAAGGAAAACAAAACCCTCGTGGACTATGTCAAGGTGGCCCAGGGCTTCGCCTGCCAGGCGGAGCGGGTCTTTACCTACACGGAGCTTGAGGGGGCCCTGAAAAAAGCCCTGGCCGCCCCGGGCCCCTATGTGATTGATATTATCGTCAACGACCACACGGACTGTGATATGGGGAACGA
>JAISQJ010000124.1 GCA_031274285.1 Treponema sp.
GGTCTGTTAAAAGAGCGGGAATTTTGTTATAACGTAGAGTAAGGAGAAGCGCATGGCCCGGGAAGCGGCGGCCCCGACAAAGAGTAACCTTATCCGTATGAAGGAGCGGCTTGCCACCGCGGAGGAGGGGTACGACCTGTTGGAGCAGAAGCGGGAGCTCCTGGTGATGGAGCTGATGCAGCAGGTGGAGCAGGTGAAGCTTTTGGAGCGGGACCTGGACGCCCGGACGGCGACGGCTTACCCGGCTTTGAAGCGGATGCTCATCGCGGTGGGCCGGGAGCGGGCGGACCGGCTGGCCAGGGATATCCATTACCGCTTCGAGCTGGAGGAAAAGCGGGTTACCGCGGCGGGGATGGCCCTGCCGGGGCTGGAAATCCGGCTTCCCAACGTGGAACTGAAGTATTCCCCGGCGAATTCATTTGCCGAATGTGATGAAACTGTGCTAGAATTTTTTCAACTGCTCAGGATATGCACGGAGCTTGCGGCGGTACGGACTATCGCGTGGCGGCTTGCCCGGGAGCTGCGGAAGACCCAGCGGCGGGTAAACGCCCTGGAAAAGATGGTTATCCCCAGCGCCAGGGAGACCAAGGCCTATATTGAGGCGGCCCTGGAAGAGCGGGACAGG
This sequence comes from Treponema sp., assembly GCA_031274285.1. Taxonomy (GTDB): domain Bacteria; phylum Spirochaetota; class Spirochaetia; order Treponematales; family Breznakiellaceae; genus JAISFT01. The sequence goes on from JAISQJ010000124.1 coordinate 626, forward strand.
GATTCGTTCTTTACGAGCAAACTACTCAAGAGGAAGGCCGGGGCCGAATGACGAAGCCTATCATTTCTCACATCGTTGTGGTTATTACCGGTTCGGATGCCTCTATTCTGGCCGCCAAGTATGCGATTATCATGTCGAAGGCCTACCGCTGCAGGATGACCGCGGTTTATGTGGTGGATACCGCCACCATCCGCCAGCTTACCTTAAGCAAAATTTTTATCCAGGAAGAGAGTCAGGAATACGAAAAGAGCCTGGAAGCCAACGGGGAGCGTTACCTTTCCTTTGTGGAGGAGCTTGCCCGGGCCAAGGGGGTGCGGATTGAGCGGGAGATCCGCCGGGGCGCGGTGTACACCGAGATTCTGACGGCGGCGGACGATAAGAAGGCGGACCTTATTGTCCTGGGGGGCTGGGAGAAGGAGCGGAGCGCCAGGGATATTATCAGCCATGCCCACCGGGAGATCATGGTGAACGCCAAGTGTTCGGTTCTTCTGGTTAAGGAGCCCGGCATCGACCAGCTATACAAGCAGGCCTAGCAGCCTGTTGCACTTGTGGATTTTTTGCATAAATATGCAAAAAATCCCGATTAATGGGCATGCTTTTGGAGTTTTTTAAGCGCGAAGCGCAACAAACTCCTAGCAGCATGGGGGAAATATGAGGATAGCGATAGTTTGTGTTCCACGGCAGCGGGGAGGAATTCCCGGTTATGCCGTTTCCCTGGCCAAGGGGATGGAGTCCATGGGGCACCGGGTGGATACGATTGATGCATGGACCGAGGACGGGATGCGGCTTCCCGGTTACGAGTACATTGTGGTGGCGGCGGAATCCGTTTCCTCTTTTTCCGGTAAGCTTCCGGACCCCCTGGCCAAGGTGCTTTCCGCGGGAAGCGGCCTGGTGGGAAAGCGGAGCGCCGCCTTTGTCAAAAAGTCCGGCCTTTTTTCAAGCCGGGCCCTTTTTAATGTGATGCGGGCCATGGAAAAAGAGGGGATGCGGGTGAATTGGAGCGATATACTCCTGAACCCCGCCCATGCGGAAGCCCTGGGGAAGCGTATCGGGGCCTAGGCCCTGCCCGGTATTCGCTAGATCGCGGGCGCTATGACCGACTACTATACTACCCTGGGAGTCAGGCAGGATGCCCCCACCCAGGAGATTAAGCGGGCCTTTCGGGATAAGGCCAAGCGGCTGCACCCTGATATTGCGGGAAAAGAAGCGGAAGGGGAGATGCGGAAGCTCCTTACCGCCTACGAGGTGCTCTCTAACCGGGAGCGCCGCTACGAATACGATCGGGCCTACCACCGTTTTATCAAGAAAGTCGATTTTGACTACCGTTCCTGGCTGCGGGAACGGTTTGAGGAACCGGAAAGCCGGGCCAAGCTGGTGTTTTATGAGCTGCTCCACCTGGAAGAAGATGCGGCCGTTGCCGTTTGGGACCGTTCCGGAGGCCTGGATTTCCCCCTGGACCGTTACCTGGACCGGGAAGACTGGATGGACTGCGGCTACCTCTTGGCCGAGGAACTGGACCGCCGGGGCCGTGTTTACGAGGCCTTTGAACTTCTGATACAGTTGGTGCGGGAAGAGCGGCGGCGGCCCTACTTTAAGCACTTTATGGACGACCTTGAGGCTTTCCTTAAGGAGCTGGTGCGGCTGCGGCTGCGGTCCGGTGTGGGGGATGAACTCTGGATCGACTGCCTGGAAACCCTGCTGGAGCTTGGGTTTTCCCCCCGGGACGAGGCCCGCTGGATGCGTTCCATGGCGGAGACTCTGTTGAAGATGGGGGACAAGGCCGCGGCGGAAACCATTATCCGGGAGGCCCTGCGGCGGGACCCGGCCCTGCCCAGCGCCGCCCGGCTTAGGCAGAAGCTCAATGTGTAGGCCGGCGATGGGTAACAAGGTTGGATGGCCGTCATGATTCGCCTGAAGAATGAAAAACAGATCAACGGGATCCGTACATCCTGTAAACTCCTGTCCGCCATGTACCGGGAACTTATGCCCCTGGTAAAGCCGGGGGTCCAAACCCTGGACCTGGACCGCTGGGTCCGGGACTGGATCAAAAAGGCCGGGGGCCGGCCGGCCTTCCTGGGCTACGGTCCCCGGAAGAATCCCTACCCCGCGGCCATCTGCATCTCCATTAACAACGAGGTGATCCACGGCATCCCCGGTAAGCGGAAGATTCTGGAGGGGGACCTGGTTTCCCTGGACTGCGGCATCGATCTGGGGGGCTTTATCAGCGACCAGGCGGTGACGGTGGAGGCGGGGCGGGTGGCGCCGGAACTCCACGCCCTGAATATGGCGACCAGGGAATGTCTTTACCAGGGCATTGCCGCGGTTAAGGCCGGGGACCGGCTGCTCCAGATTGCCCGGGCCGTGAGCGCCCGCGCCAAGCTGGGGAACTACGGGGTGGTGCATCAGTTCTGCGGCCACGGGGTGGGGCTGGAACTCCACGAGGACCCCCAGGTTCCCAACTATCCCCACGGTCCCAATCCCCGCATGTCCCGGGGCATGGTTATCGCCATTGAGCCCATGGTCAACCTGGGGACCGCCGATGTGGAGATTCTGCAGGACGGCTGGACCGTGGTCACCGCGGACGACAGGCCCTCCGCCCATTGGGAACACACGGTGGCTATCTTTGAGGATCGTGCGGAAATATTGACGGATCCCCTGGAGTGACGGCGGGGAACGGCCCCGCCCGGCGAAAATTGTAACTTCCCTGGGAATTTATTATTATTATTAGTGGGAATCAACGGGATCCCCAAGGATAAAATCTGAATAATCGCGGTTAGTACAGATAATTCAAATATACCTAGGAGCGTAAATCCATGAATTTTAAACAACAATTGTCGTCAAAGAATCTCTTTGTGTTCAATTTGGTGCTGGTGGGGGCCATCTTCGGCTTTTCCCTGGCCTTTCTTTCGTTTTCCTGTTCCACGCCGGGGTCCAAAAAGACCGTGCTGGCCGAGGAGAACCCGGTCATTATTCCGGAATCCGCCCTGGATGTGGCCGAGGGGCTCCAAACCGCCTTCCGCTCGGTGGCCGACAAGGTGCTGCCTTCGGTGGTGGAGATTCAGACCGTATCCGTCAGCCGTCAGCAGGCGCCCAACTACCCCGGCATCCCCTGGGAGTTCTTTTTCGGCCCCCGGGAGGGGGAGCCCGATTCCCGGAATCAGCAGCGGGAATTCCGTTCCCAGGGCATGGGATCGGGGATTGTGGTACGCCGGGACGGGGGAACCTACTATGTGCTGACCAATAACCATGTGGTGGATGGGGCTACGGAGATTACCCTGGTGGCCATGGACGGCACGGAGTACAAGGCGGAGCTGGTGGGCAAGGATGAGCGGAAGGACCTGGCCATGGTGTCCGTTAAAACCAACGACAGCCTTCCCGTGGCGGTGCTGGGGGATTCGGACGCCGTAAGGGTAGGGGACTGGGCCATTGCCGTGGGGAACCCCCTGGGCTTTATGTCCTCGGTAACCATGGGCATTATCAGCGCCGTGGGCCGGACCGGGGGCCCCGCGGGGAACATCAACGACTTTATCCAGACCGACAGTTCCATCAACCGGGGGAATTCCGGCGGCGCCCTGGTGAATATCCGGGGAGAGGTGATCGGCATCAATACCTGGATTGCCAGCAACAGTTCCGGCGGCGGTTCCGTGGGCCTGGGCTTTGCCATCCCCATCAACAACGCCAAGCGGGTTATCGACGACTTTATCAGCTCCGGCAGTTCCACCTACGGCTGGCTGGGGGTTTCCTTAAGCGATCCCGACCGGGAAATCCTGGCCGCCCTGTCCGCGGAGGGGAAGCGGGGGGCCCTGGCTTCCCAGGTCTTTATCGACTCCCCGGCGGATAAGGGGGGCATAAAGCCCGGCGACTTTATCACCCATGTGGACGGCAGGGAGGCCCGGGATTCTACCACCCTGTCCCGGATGGTAGGGGATCTGCGGGCCGGAGACCGGGCCACCTTTACGGTGATCCGGGGCGGCGTGGTCCAGGAGATTCCGGTGCGGATCGAAAAGCGGACCGACGAGGTGGCGGCGAACAACAAGAAGCTCTGGCCCGGGGTCATGGCCCTGCCCCTTACCGAGCAGGTCCGCAGCGCCTTCGAGCTGGACCGGAACGCCCAGGGGCTCTTTGCGGCCCAGGTCCTGGCGGACAGCCCCGCGGACGTAATCGGCCTTAGGCGGGGGGACCTGATCACCGGGATCAACGGCGAGCCGGTGCGGGATCTTCAAACGTTCTACCGTCTTTTGAGGGAAAACACCTCCCGGGAACTGTGGTTCACCTTTACCCGGGGCGAATCTTCCCTGGAAACCTTAAAGTACAAGAAGTAGCCATCTATCCAAGCCTGCCCAGCCCTGGGCAGGCTGAGGTACTACCCTACGCCGCTTAACCAAATTTTTTTGTTTTTTTTTGGAAAAGAATAAAGCAAAACCGCCTCTTCGCGCCCATATAAGGTGGTTGGGGCTTTCTCCAAATTTCGGCTTTTAAAAAGGCTGCCGGTTTGGCTGGAAGTCCCCACTAAAATTTTGTATGGTAAAGGAGTAGACAGATGTTGCGGGAGAGTAATGCCGACCGGGCCGGGGACCCTAAGAAGTATCTAGGAGCCGTCGTCGGGGCAATTATGAAAGAAAACGTGCGGGACTACGCCCACAAAGTGGGTTTTTATGTGGTAGAGCAGACCAGGGATACGGTAAAAATTGTCGCTCCCCCCGGTTTTGAACCCCGGCAATGGTAACCCCCCTGCCTTTTGCCGGTTTTAGGCTAGGTTTAGACAGCCCCTCATGAAAAAGCCCCTGTTTTTAGCGCTTTTGCTCCTCCTTTTCCCCCTGGTTGGGGGGGCGGTGACGGTGACGTGGGATGGTGATCAAAACAATGGCCTCTGGGGCGACGGCGGCAACTGGGATACCGGCTCCCCGCCAAATTCCGGCGATGATGTGGTTATTCCTGGCGGACTTTTTACTACATACCCTAATTCAATACCTTCTCTGGTTATCCAGGCCGGATCAAATGCATGGGGGAGTCTGACCCTAGGCTCCTCGGTGACCCTGGAGATTACCGGGACCGTGACAATCAAAACCGGGACTACCTTTAACCTTATCGGCCCTGGAACCTTTAAGGCGGGGGCTGTGACCATAGAACATGACGGGGTAAATCCGGCGGTAGCTCTGAACCTCTCCGTCAATGCCGCTTTGGAAGCCACGGGGGCTGTAACTGTTGCAAGCGGGGCCCTTAACCTAAGTGGTGACGGAACCATTGAAGCGGGGACCGTAGCTATTCAGACCGGGGCGGCCCTTGACCTGGGCGATAGAACTATTACGGTAGGAAACGCCGTGACCAGCGCAGGAACCATCACAGCCAGCGGGGGCAGTATTGTTGTTACCGCCGGGGATTTTACCCAGACCGGGGGCAGTATAAGCGCGGGCGGGAACATCACCGTTACCGCCGCCGGCAATCTTACCATCGGCGGCGGGATCACTTCGACCGCCGGGACCGTGACCTTGAGCGCCGGCTCCGGCATAAGCCTGGGGGCGGATATAAACGCCGCCGCCGGGAACATTACCTTTAGCGCTGCGGTGACACTTTCGGGAAACGCTGCGGTGGCTTCAAGCGGCGGGAATATATACTTTGCCGGAAACCTTCTTGTTCCCCAATCCAGGGCCTTGACCTTGGACTGCCAGGCCGTGTCCATCGCCGGGAATGTGGAACTCTACGGCGCACTTTACGCCGGCCCCGCGTCAAGCAGTAGTATTACTATCACCGTGGGCGGTAATTGGATTCAAACCAAAAGCGGATTTTCCGACATGGCTAACACGGGGACCTTTTACCCCCAGGCGGGGACCGTTATTTTTACCAGCGGCGCGGTGACCATCGACGGTATCAATACCGCCTGGCATAACCTTGAATTTAGTTTTGCTGCGGGGCCTGCCGTCAAATTCCGCAATTACCCCGCCGCAGCCTACGATTCGGTTGCCGCGCTGGGCCATCATATCGGCGGGGCCCTGACGGTTGCCGCCGGGGGCAAGCTGACCAGACTTTCCCCGGTGGCCGGCGATTATGCTGACGCCTCTGGTCTTCCGGCGGATCCCCTGGACGAAGCGGTGCTTAACAACGGACAGGCTAATAAATTCTGGAATCTTTTTTATAAGGCCAATGATTTTTCTTCCCTGGGCAATAATACGGAGGTGGACTGGTGCTGGATTCGGCCCAGGGTTTCGGGGGCCATACATTTGCCGGTCGTTGATGAATGGAAGCGGCCCCAGGATCCCGGCTACGCCGCATCGAATGCCCGGTACAACGCGGGCTGGAACGCCCCCTATGTTATCTACAGTTTTACCGAGGATTGGGATCACAACGGCAGAATCGATCATATCCGGGTCCAGTCGTATGCGCCCCTGGACGGGGATTTTTCCGGCCTTAACGTGAATATCGGGGGCGGTTACCGGGTGACCGGCTACAGTACCCCTACGGTCCAAACGGAGTATTTTTTTTACATCACCCTGGAGGAAAAGGAACACCCCGACACGGATCAAAGGCCCCCGGTACAGAGCATAAGCGGAAATCTCTACGCGTCGGGGGGGCCCCGGATCCTGGAAAGCGCCAGGATCCCCATCGACACGGCCCCGCCCCGGATAGTTTCCTCCCTGGCCCTGCCGGGGGGGAATGAACTCTTTATCCGCACCAGCGAGGCGGTGGAATTTGTTCCCGGCGCGGGGAATTCCATCACCGCCAATGGGCGGACCGGGGCCTTTACCGTCACGCCGGCGCCGGGGGGAACCGCCGGCCGGGAGTTTATCATCGGCAATGTTCCTCCCATGGGGGCGGGGCTTTTGTCCGGCGGGGGAAAATTTGCATTTGGCCCCGCCCCGGCCGCCGGCCCCGGTTATTTTAGGGATGTCCCCGGAACCTTCCAGTATCCCCCCAAAATAGGGAATGAGACTTTGACCGGCTGCCCCCTCTGGTGGCCGAAGGACCGGGAATACGGATATGGGACCCCCGCCGGCTATATTGATGCGGCGCAGTCCTGGCCTCCGGCCTGGAACCCCGCCGGCCCGCCCCCGCCCGGCCTTACGGCGGCCATACGGGCGCCGAATTTCAACCGGCGGGATCCTTCTTCACCTGATTATGGGCGCCGCCTTACCGACCTGTTGATCGCCGCCCCCCCGGTCAATGCCAATTCCCCCTTCTTTGTGCAGCCCGTATATGCCCACGATTTTACGGGGACCGCGGAACTCAACCCCCTGTCCCGGATCTTCGTATTTGACGGTTCAAAACAGCTTTTGGATATGGACGTGACCCTGCAGGCCAAGCTAAACAGCCCCGCGCTGCCCGGCTTTACGGGCCTTAGGCTCTACTGCGCTTCCGATAAAAGCATACCGGCGGAATTCCGTTCCAGCGGGGAGCGGGACGGGCTAGAGGGGATTTGGCTTCCGGGCCTTCCTCCGGGCTCCCCGGCTCAGGGCCTGATTCCCCGCCGTTACGGGGACGCGTACCAGGCAGACGGCGATCCTTCCCCCGGTAACGACCTCTATAACTTTACTATCCCCCACGAGGCCCTGGTAAGCGGCGGGACCCTGGAATTCTACTTCCATCCCCAGGGCGGCGTTTCATCGGACCTTTTCGTGGCCCGGCTGGACACCGGCAATTCCGCGCCCTGGTACCGCAATGTAAAGCCCTTTTCCTTCCGGGTAGGGGAGCTTAAGCGGCAGCGCAGCGGCGTTACGATTCTCAATAACGTTATTAACCCCAACCGGGGAGACCGCGTGATACTCTACTACAGCCTGGACCAGGGCGGCCGGGTAACGGCCCAGGTTTTTACCATGGACGGAACCCTGATCAAGGTTCTGGAACAGTCGGGGAAGCATGCGGGGGACTATGCGCTAAGCTGGGATGGGAAAAACCTGGGGGGCCGCTCCGTAGCCCGGGGGCTGTATTTTATCCGCATCGTGGCCCCCGGCATTGACGAAATCCGCAAGGTGATGGTGGTAAAATAAGTACCTGGGTTAGCTCCGGTTTACCCCGTGGTACAGGTCGGCCCGGCTTAACTCCACCCATATCGGGCGGCCGTGGGGGCAGCGGGGAATGGGGAGGGCCAGGGCGCTCTCCGCCAGGGTGAAGGCGGTCCTGTCGTCCAGCCGGTCGCCGTCCTTTATGGCCCGGTGGCAGGAGAGGGTGGCGGCCCAGTGTTCCGCCATGTTTTCCCCCGCGTTTCGCAGGTCCCGCAGGGCTTCCAGGGTTTCGCCGTCCGAGAGCCGCCAGCCTGCAGGCAGGGCCGTGATCTGCCAGCGGCCGTTTCCCTCTTCCTGGATGCCGATTCCCAGTTTATCCAGTTCCCCCTGTTTTGCCCTGAGGAAACGGTCCTCCCCGGCGTCCTCAACGCTAAAGGGGATGGGGGCCAAAAGTTCCTGCCGGGCAATGGGCCTGGAGAGGAACTGGTCGTACAAGATGCGCTCGTGGGCCGCGTGCTGGTCGATAAGGTAGAGCTTTTCCCCCCGCTCGGCCAGGAGGAAAAGGCCGAAGGCCCGGCCGATGAAACGGAGGCCCGTCGGCCCTATGGGCCGATCCCCGCCCGGCCCCCCGGCCCGGCCCGCGTCCGTCGGCCCTACGGGCCGACCCCCGCCGCGCTCCGCCGGCCTGGCTCCGTAGGGCGGTTCGGCCTCCGCGGTTTCCAGGCCCCGGCCCGTGTCCGTCGGCCCTATAGGCCGGCCCCCGCCGCGCTCCGCCCGCCCCGGCCGGGGGGCAAAGTCCGGCCTCCTGTTCAGCAAGGCTTCCATGGCAAGGCTGTCGGCGGGGCGGCCGCCGGTCCGGGGGCCGTCCCGGGGCCCCGCCCCCTCCCTTGAAAAGCCGTGTTCCCGGCCCCCGGAGGAAGGACCTTCGGGGAACAGGGGGGCCGGCGGCTCCAGGGCAGGGCGGCTTGACTTTTGCGGAGAGGAGCGCAGGAAGTCCCGCAGCGCCGAAGTTATGGCGTGGTGCAGGGCGCCGCCGTCGGCAAAGCGGGCCTCCCGCTTGGCGGGGTGGATGTTAAAGTCCGCCAGCGCCGGGTCTATGTCGATGTAAACCGCCCCCACCGGATGCACCCCATTGGGGAACCAGCCCTGGAGCCCGTATTCCAGGGCCTGCAGCAGGCTGTAGTCCTGGATTCGGCGGTGGTTGGCAAAGACAAATTGCTGCCGCCGGTCGCTGCGGTAAAGCTCCGGCCCCCCCGCCACAATGGTCACCCGAAAACCCTCGCCCAGGGCATAGATCTCGTGGAGCAGGTTTTTCTCGGAAACCGATTTCGCCCCGCCGCCTTCCCGCAGAACCATGGCAAAACGCTCCTTCAGGCTTTCCGCCCTGGGAAGCGATAATTTGAGTACCCCGTCCTGGGTAAAACGAAAATCAAGGTCCGGGAGCACCAGGGCCTTGTCGATAAGGGCCTGGCGGCAGAGCAGGGCCTCGCTGCCCCCCCGTTTCAGGAAACGTTTCCGCGCGGGGATAGTGTCAAAGAGACCCAGCGCCCGGACGCTGGTACCCCGGCCCCGGTTCCCCGCTTCGATGCGGGGGGGCCGGTTTTCGCCGGGACCGGCCAGGAGCTTCCATGCCTCCCCGCCGCCGTCGCTGCTTACAATCTCCAGCGCCGCCACCGCCGCGGCCGCGGCCAGGGCCTCCCCCCGGAAACCCAGAGTCACCGCGGAACTAAGATCATCCAGGGAACGGATCTTGCTGGTGGCATGGGTAAGGGTGCAGAGTTCCAGGTTTTCCCGGTCCATCCCCTCGCCGTCGTCGTCTACCTCCACCCGGCGGCTGCCCCCCTCATCGATAAACACCTCGATCCGCTTTCCCCCGGCGTCGATGGCGTTATCCAAAAATTCCCGCACCAGCGCGGCGGGGCGGTCCACCACCTCCCCGGCGGCAATCTTTCGCGCCTCCTCCGGGGGCAGCACCGCGATTCGGCGGGGCCTCTCCCTTAGTGTAATCACGGTACTAATCCTCCCCGTCAAAAAGTTCCAGTTCGGGACTTTCGGTGTCCGGGGCCTCCGTTTCGTTCAGCAGCAACTCTATCCGGCTTTCCACCTTTTCCAGGTCCTTTTCCAGAGTCCTGGCGATGCGTATCCCCTCCTCAAAGGCCCTTAGGGCCTCGTCCAGGGGCACATCGGTTTGGCGGATCAGCTCCCCCAGTTCTTCCAGCTTTTCCAGCCGTTCCTCAAAATTTTTCATCCGGGGGGGATTCTTTATGCCCGCCTCTTTTTTCCCCGGTTTTTCAGATCTCTTGGCCATCAGCAATCCTCCATCCTTCAAGGCCCCTTCAATGCTCCGCCGTACTAACCGTTTCCGTAACCGCACCGATGCGGCCTTCCCACAGCCGGATACTCAAAGGATCGCCGCGCTCCGCATCCGCGGCCCGGCGCAGCAGCTTCCCGGTACGGCAGTTTATGGTCACGGAAAAACCCCGCTCCAGAATGGCCCTGGGACTGGACGCTTCCAGACCGGCACAGGTAATCTGCAGACGGCGCCGCAGTTCCGCTATTTTTCCCCCCAGGGCGGCCACCAGGTCCTCCTTGGCGTCGTCAAAACGTATAAGCCGGGGCTGCAGGATACCCCGGAAACGGTATTCCAGGTCTGCCAGGCCAAAGGGCTTGGCCAAAAGCCGGACCCGCTCAATCCTGGATCTGATGATCCGCTCCAATTCCGCTGCGGCCTCCCGGATACTCAGCAGCGCGGCCTCCCGGTTTTCGCTCACCAGCTCCGCGGCCGCCGACGGGGTAGGGGCCCGCAGATCTGCGGCAAAATCGCAGAGGGCCCAATCCACCTCGTGCCCCACGGCGCTGATAACGGGGATCTCCGATGCGGCCACCGCCCGGACCACCGCTTCCTCGGAAAAGGGAAGCAGGTCCTCCAGGGCGCCGCCCCCCCGGCCCACGATAAGCACATCCCCCAGGGCCCAGCGGTTAGCCTGAACAATACGCCGGGCTATACCCTCCGCCGCGCCGCTCCCCTGGACCAGGGTAGGCAGGATAATTACCCGTACCCCCGCGGCCCTCCGGCCCAGGACATTCAGAATATCCCGCACCGCCGCGCCCGTGGGGGAACTCACCACCGCCACCACCGAGGGGAAGCGGGGAATAGGCCGCTTACGCCCCTCGTCAAAAAGCCCCTCCGCGGCAAGCTTCCGCTTCCGCTTTTCCAGCATGGCCAGAATATCCCCGGTCCCCGCAAGACCCATTTCCTCGCAGATAATCTGGTAATTCCCCCGCTGGGGGTAGACCGAAACATTCCCCCGGACCCGGACCAGCATACCGTCCCTGGGCTCAAAATCCAAACCCCGCTGCTGCGCCCGGAACATCACCGCCTGGATCACCGCACCCCCGTCCTTCAGGGTAAAGTAAAGGTGGCCGGAACCGGCGGCATGGCAGTTGGAAATTTCCCCCTCCACCGTCACGCCGGAAAAAGAACCCTCCAGGGCCCTGCGGATCCGGTCGGTAATCTGTGAGACACTAAATACCTGTTCCCCTGCCATCCCTCCAGCATAGCAGAGAGCAGCCCCGGCATAAAGCGGAGCCCGCCGCCTCCCCCGTTGGGCGCCTCCCCGCCTCCGGCGGGGACCGGGCTAATGAACAAGCCGCCGGAGGCGGCGTCGTACAATCGCTTCCTTAACTCACAGCCCCGCAGGGGCTGATTCAGGGCTCCGCGCCTGGGGGCGCTCCGGTTCCCTCCCCCGCGAACCAGTGAGCGGGTTCTCCGCGCCGGGACTAAACCCCTCCTATCCCTGGCGCTTCGCCGGGCGCCGCGGTTATGTCCCATCTTCAGCATTGCCTGTCAATCACTTGCCTGGCAATGCTATTGCCTTGACAATTCAGCCCCATCGTTTATCATTCCTCCATGGAGATTAACCAATGAAAAAGCTACTGCTCATGGTCATTGTTTTAGTAAACAGCATCTCCTTAAATGCGGAAGATGCCGGTAAAATTGTCGCCTTAGAGATAACTGGCATCCCGAATCAGTATGATGGTAAATATGGAATGGCCCAAATCTATCTTGATGGCGGTGAGCGCCCAAGGGTGAACCACAGAATCTTTGGAACCATGTTTTCCGGAGAACTTAAATTTACTGATGGCACGGCCTGGACAGCAGACATGGTTGAAAAAAATGTCAGGTATCAAGTGATATTAGTTATTGTTGACAGACAGGACGACAGCGCCTCTATTACCAAATATTCCAGGCGGTTCTTAATTGACTCCGATGTTGTTTCCCTGAACTTTGATCTGGATTTTTTTGATTCTCCCTATGAGGCGTTGCAGCGGTATTCGCCGTTACGAAGCAAATTGCCGGAGGAAAAATTATGGGCATTAGCATTAACAGGTTTTCTGACAACAGCAAACCATGACCAGCACGATCTGCTGGGATTCAATGATATAAACGAATCCAACAAGACAAACTATTCAAATCTCTTGAAAAGAGACTGGGGTATTAATAACAGGGACGAACTATTGGCGACGATTCAAAATACAGAAACTAATGGCCATGCGGGCAGACTAAGACAGATAAAACAAATTATACAAGAAACGATAGATGGGCGGGGAAGCTTTTCAATAATCGCCGTAAATAATAAATACCATCTTGATTCCCGTAATTACAACTATTTAAAATTCGTAGTATTAAATTGGGACCGGTTCAATAACAGAAGCATACAGGCATGGGATTTAGGCAGGGTGATTGCACTCTGCAGATGGGGCTATAGCGCAGGATTCTTGACCGAAGAAGAAGCTTGGGAAAAGATAATGTATTACGCACGAAAGATACAACCGCTGTACGAGTCCTGGGAAGAATACGGATATGATTATTATATGGGCCGTATTTTTTGGGCATCCGGATTTGGCGACGATGTTAATTATTTGCATCAAACTGACAAATTATACAAAGATTTAACAGGGGAGCAGGGATACTGGAGAAATTTTATATGGAACCAAAATTTGGGGGAGTGATTTGGGGGAGTGAGCACCCCCGGCCCGGGATGAAGAAATCAAGCCTTTTCCTGTTTTTCTGCCTTGCCCTGCCCCGCTGTTTTTCCCAAGTTACCCTGGATAAGGGTCCGATGCTTGTTGGGGAATCTGTCCGGGCTGCCGACCCCATGGTCTTGGTGGAGGGGGGAACTTTTCGGATGGGCAGTACCAATGGCGAAGCCTATGAAAGGCCGGTCCACACCGTAAAGCTGAACAGTTTCTATATGGGGAAGTATGAGGTGACCCAGGAGGAATGGATGGAACTCATGGACTTTAACCCCAGCAATTTTAAGGGCGATAACCTGCCGGTGGAAAACGTGCACTGGTTTGAGGCGGTGGAATACTGCAACAAACTCAGCCTAAAGGAGGGCCTAAACCCCGCCTACCGGGGCTCCGGCAGCGCCATTACCTGTGATTTTAGCGCCTGCGGTTACCGGCTCCCCACGGAGGCCGAATGGGAGTACGCCGCCAAGGGGGGAAACCGGAATGCCAAGGCCTTTGAGTACGCCGGGGGGAACCGTGCGGATAGCGTGGCCTGGCATAACGGGAACAGCGGAAGCCGGACCCGCCCCGTGGGGACCAAAGAGCCCAACAGCTTAGGGCTTTACGACATGAGCGGGAACGTTTTTGAGTGGTGCTGGGACCGGTATGGGCCCTATAGTTCCGATACCCAGGTAAATCCCCAAGGCCCTTCGGACCCCGCTTTGGATGGGTACCGCGTTATACGCGGCGGGAGCTATGACCTTGACGCCCGGTATGTCCGTACCGCCTACCGGGACTACGGCAGCCCCTCCAGCCGGAACCTCTACCAGGGCTTCCGACTCGTCAGACCCTAAGGAGTTTGTTGCGCTTCGGGCTGTGATGTATGCGGCCGAAAGGTCATCAAGAGAGACCATCTTAAAGCCGTTGCGTGCGAAAAAGCTCTGTCCCTGATGGTATTTCCGTCAGCTTCATTAATCCTTTGTCCACTTCCCATCGTTAAATACATACGTCCCCTTCTGTCTTCCGTTACCGCTGTAACAATCATAAAATAATTCATCCACCGGATCTCCATAGAATTCCAACTCAACATTTTCGCCTATGGTAACGGTTGTTATTTTGCTGCCCCGTGATGACAATCCTCCCGCAACCAAAACAACGGAATCGGGAATAACAAGGCTGGTCAAATAGTTATCCATATAAATATTCGTATACAATTCTTTAAGGGAGCCGGGAAGAACAATGCTTCTCAACTCATTATCCATAAAAGCGCCTGAGTCGATAGTATGTACACTGTCGGGAATTACTATTTCCGTTAATTGATTGGACGCAAACGCCAACTGCCCTATTTTTTCCAGTTTTGCGGGAAGCGTAACGGCGGTCAGTTTATTACTCTGAAATGAGATAGTATCAATTACGGTTAGATTATCGGGAAAAACAACGCTCTCGAGCATGTTATTTGAAAAGGCGGCTACTATTTTTGTTACCGTACTTGGAACAGTTAAAGAAGTTAACTTGTTGCCGGTGAATGAAAAAAAACCTATCGTTTCAAGCCCTTCCGGTAAAACAAGGCTGGTCAACCCCTTGTCATCAAATGCGAACTCACCGATCACCGTCACCGGAAGGCCGTCGATGGTTTGGGGAATGGTTATTTCAGAAGCGTTTCCCTTAAAACCGGTAATGGTCAGGCTTTTCCCGTCGGGGTTCATTTCCGTACCAAATGAGACCGTCTGGGCCTGAATAGTTACGGCGATCAACAGCGGCAATAAGGACGAAACAAACAGTTTCTTGTACATAAAATCTCCCCTTCTCCGTTAAGATGTACCGTTTCCCCTTTTCTAATTTTTTTCTTTGTATTTGAAATATTCATCTGACGTTTGTATTATCACGCCTTTTTCCTTATAGTCTTTTCCATTTCTTGTAATTAGTGTTTTTATATTATGTTCTTTGCTTGCAAAATATTGAAGCCCATCCTCAAAATCATTGAATTTAGAATTTAATGTTATATCCACAATATTCTCTTCGATGGGTAGTATACCGATAAAAAGACGTAATTTTCTCAATAATTCCTTTGATTTATCTATTCCAAATTTTTTCCTGATAAAATAGAATACATTTGCGAATACAACGGCTGTTGTAAATAGTTCTACTTTTTTTAACACTCCCAAGTCGAGTATTCCAGCTGAAGAATCATAAAATATTTCTCTTTCCAATAAAACATCGAGAATAATATCAGAATCGATAAATATTTTTTCTTTCATATTTCTTTCGTTAATATATAACGTATTTTTGGATCTTCCAATGCCCATTCTTCAGCTTCTTTTTCAGATATAATACCAGTTAAGCTTTCGACCAGCGTTGAGTGTTTTTTAGGAGTTTCTTTTTTTGTAACTAAATTTCTAAAATAATTTTCCACCAATTTCGACAGGCTATTATTATTGTTCTGGGCATACTCCTTTGCCGATTCAATAACCGATTTATCCAATTTCAGCGTTAATTTTGTTTCCATAATTATCTCCTACACGTATAAGTATAATCTCAAAAACACGTATTCGTCAAGCGGTTTTGGAAAATTTTAACAAAAATTCCTTTAAGATAGAAGGGGAACATTATGTCTGGTCTTTGGCCTTGTAATTTTCGGATAAAATTTCTTTTAGGGTTTCCTGGAAAACTTGCTTCATATCGGAAATAATCGCCTGATGTAAACGTTCAAAAGATTCATCGGGGGTATCTGAAACGCTAAAAAGTTGGTGGGGTTCAACCGCAAGGGCTTTGGCGAGGCGTTCCAGCATTTCGGGCTTGGGGTATTTGTTGCACGTCTCGATCATGGCGATATAGTGGGTGGACACATCAGCCTTTTCTGCCAGTTGCCCCTGCGTCAAGCCCAGTTTCTGGCGGTTTATCTTGAAATTCCGAGCCAATATTTCTCTAATGCCTGTCATGTCTTTCGGTAAAATGACCTCTTTGGCAATAATATATGTTTTATCCCGCTTGACTAATTTCCTTTATGGTCATTATAATTTGCCTTAGTGTGCATATTCCTGCAGAATTTTGTGGTTTCTTAGCCGAAATTTGGGGAATTGTACCTCAGAGCGGGTCATTTTGACCCAACCCCTGTCCTTGAGGGCGGGAATTTGAAGGGGCGAAAGCCTCAAAATGTATGAGAATTCATACAAAGACATTGGAGGGTAGTTATGGAAACTACAAAAAAATGGAGCAAATTGCTCCTCGCTGGAATGCTCGGCATGGTGCTGGGATTCGGAATGATGGTTGTTGGGTGTTCAAGCATCCCCAAAAGCTTCCAAAGAGGTAGTGGCGGCGAAACTACTATTTTACTTCGTCAAGGATTAGACTTTGATCAAGTCTTTCGCGAAGTAGCCTTTCTTCTTAATAGGCACGGCTTTGAAACAGAGACGATACAACCAGAGGTTGGTTATATACGTACTCGTTGGAATTTCACGTGGAATGATTCAGGCAAAACCCTTGAAGTGTACAGGGTACGTATTCTTTGTAACTTTAATCCCAGTCGAACTCAGTTAATTGTTAAGGCTGAGGCAGAATATTTAAATAGAGGCGACTGGGTAAGCGGCTTTGACACAAGAGCCATAGAAACTTTGCGTACAGACCTTAATAATGTCATTGGCAATTAATCTGGACTGGTAGCGGTCTCTACAGCAGATTTTTCATCGTATATCAGGGCCGTAAGGTAACGGCATGCGTAACGGTGACTGACAAATAACGCTGGGGGCGGTGGACGGCGTAGCCGTTCTCCGCCCTTTCCATTTGATTTTATGGTTTAATGAAATATAACTATTTTACTCTACAAACTCCGAAAGTACGCACATTGATGCAACAGCCTGCTAACTAACCCTTGCCGTATTTCAGTCATTTGGCGGTTCTTCCTGGGCTGGGGGGTAGGGGGAGCATTGTCCGCGGTAGGCGGGCGGCCCGGCGATTTTGCCCCGTAGCCTAAAGCGTTTTCCTGGCCTAGGCCATGCCGCATAAGCGCCGGGACATGCTCGCCGGCTCGCATGCACCTTCGGGGCCCCCCTTACGCCAAATTCGGCGCTTTCCCGGCGCCGTGGGGCGGGCCGTTAGGGTTCGCTCTTTTCATTCCGATACTAGAAGGGTATGCGTGTCCTGGCGGTCCTTTACGGCGGCAATCTCCGGCCCGAAGCTTTCCAAGGAGTCTTTCCCGGGGGGAAGAGCGCGTTTGACCTGGCTCTGGAACGGGTACGCCTCTTTCCCGGCTGGCAAAAGACCGTGATCCTGGGGGGGGATTTTCCCGGTTTGGAGTTTCCCCCCCATACGGAACTGGTGCAGAGGCCCCGCTGGACCCGGCGTGACCTGCTGGAGGCGGTGTCCCGCCTTTCCCAGGGTTGGGATTTGAGCTGTTTTGCCTGGGCGGATTGTCCCTTTCTGGACCCGGAGCTGACGGGGGCCATGATGGTGCGGCATCTCCGCTACGGGGCGGAGTATTCCTACGCCGACGGCTGGCCCTACGGTTTTGCCCCGGAACTGCTGGCCCCCGGTACCGCGGGAATCCTTGCCAAGATTGAGGGGGACGGGGAACATCCGGTGGAGCGGGACAGCATTTTCGCGGTGATCCAAAAGGATATCAATAGTTTTGACATAGAGACCGAAATTTCGGCGGTGGACCTGCGATCCCACCGCCTGGCCCTCTGCGCGGATTCAAAGCGGAACCTCCTGCTCCTTACCCGGTTTTCCGCGGCCGCGGGAACCGGGGAGGGGATTCCCGGCGCCGGGGAGGCCGAGGGGATCATCGGTGAAAGGCCGGAGATTCTGAGGACTCTGCCGAACTTTTACCCTATCCAGGCCGCCCGGCCCTGTCCCCAGTCCTGCGCCTTCTGTCCCTATCCGGCCCTTGCGGGTCCCCCGGCGGCCTCCGCGGCCGGGGAGGAGTTCCTGGATCCCGGCAAATTCGAAGCCCTCCTTGACCGGATTACGGCTTTTTCCGGGGATGCGGTGATCGATCTTTCCCTTTGGGGGGAACTGGCCCTGCACCCCCGGCGGATGGAGCTTATCCGGGCGGTCCTGGAGCGGCCCCAACTGGCCCTGGTCATTGAAACCAGCGGCATAGGCTGGAAGGACTCCGATCTGGAGGAGGCCGCGGCCCTGGCCGCGGGGGCCAGGCCGGCCCTCCGCAATCCGCTGCCCCCCCTGTCCTGGATCGTGTCCCTGGATACGGCGGATGGCGGCCGCTACCGGGAGATCCGGGGGCCCGGCTTTGCCGAGGCCTCAGGCTGCGCCAGGAAGCTCCTGGCCCTCTTTCCCGCCGATGCCTATGTCCAGGCCGTAAGGACCAGCGGCGCGGAGGATGACATTGAAAAATTCTACCGCTCCTGGAAGGAGGCGGCCCCGGGGGGGAACAGCAATATTATCATCCAGAAATACGATGATTTTTGCGGGGTCCTGGAAAAAAAGCAGGCCTCCGATATAGCTCCCATTGAGCGGCAGTGCTGCTGGCATATCATGCGGGACCTGCCGGTGCTGCTGGACGGCACCGTTCCCCTCTGCCGGGAGGAGCTTTCCGCCCTAAGCGGGGGAGGCCGTGTGTTAGGGAATATCTATCAAGATTCGCTTGAGACTATCTGGTCGGCGGGGGAGAAGTATTATGCTGAACACTGTGTATGGCAGGCTAAGGCCGCAGGGAAAACCCGGTTTGCCGGGCAGCCCGGTATTGAGGAACAAGGCGGGAGTGATGGAGCAGAAGGTCCGGCCTATCCAGGGATCTGCGCGAAATGTGATGAATACTATACCTACAATTTTTAATGAGACCGCCGCTTCCTATACCGCGGTGGGGGGAACCGAGCGGCTGGGTTCCACGGGGCTTTCCGCGGTACTGCTGAACCGCCGGGGTCTCTTTTTCCGGCGCAGCCTCTTCCAAGAGCTGGAGAAAGCGGGGTTTGACTACGTTATTTCCATGGAGAGCGCCCCGGATCGCTACGACATTGAGGACCTTTCCGGCCGTTTCCCCTTTGTGCGCTTTGTCCTGATCCCCGAGGGGCTTAACGCCGGGGAACAGATCAACCTGGGCGCCGGCGAATCACCCAGTCCCCTTTTCTTCGTGCTTTGGAACGATCTTAAGATCATCACCGGCGGCGGTGCGGAGCGGATGGCGGAACGGCTCAGCCTTTCCCCGGAGGAATTGAAAAAGGCCCCGGCCTCCCAATTCCGGCGGCTCTGCACGGTCCCCTGGCTCCTCAACGGTCGTTTTGAAACCCATCCCACCCTCATCGCCCCGGCGGTGTACCGGAGGAATGTGAGAACCCTGGTCTTTGCCCCCCGGCGGGAAGGGTTCCCCAGCCTCTACCCCTTTGACGGAGTGGGGATCTACGACCGGGAGCGGTTTATCAACCTGGGGGGCTTCGATTCCCGGATACGCAACCCCTACTGGCAGCTCATGGATTTCGGCTTCCGGGCCTGCCTTTGGGGGGAGGAGATTGGCGTCACCCAGCATATCAAGCTCTGCAGCGAGGGGATGATCCCCGTGGAAGACAACACCGTTGACGAGGGGTACCGCCGGTTTTACCTGAAGAATATCGCCCCCGTCTTCCGGGGGGACCATGCGCACCTGCCCTGGCGGCGTTTTCCCGGCTACCTGGCCAACTCCGGCTGGGATATTTTTGGCGCGTGGGAGGAATTTAACGAGGCCCGCCGCTGGGTTCATACCAACCGTAAGCGGTGGAAAAGCGATGCCCGGATGGTAAACGAACGCTGGGAGGATGTGGGCGCCCCCCCGGAGGAAACTTAGTGGCCGGCCCTACGGCGGTGGTACTCCAGGCCCGGCTGGACTCCTCCCGGCTGCCGGGCAAGGCCCTGCTCCCCCTGGGGGGACGGCCCCTCCTCTACCGGGTCATGGAGGCCCTGCGCCGTATTCCCGCGGACCGGTACATTCTGGCCTCCCCGGAGGACTGCGGGCGGCCCTTTGGTCCCCTGGCGGAGGAGGCGGGTTTCCAATTCTGCCCCGGCCCCAAGGACGATGTGCTGGGCCGCTACTGCCTGGTTATCCGCCGCTACGCCCTGGGCCGGGTGATCCGGGCCACCGGGGATAATCCCTTCGTGTTTCCCGACGCGGCCGCGGCCATAAACGGCGAGGCCCTGGACGCCGATTATGCGGCCTATAGCGGTCTTCCCTACGGCGCGGGGGTGGAGTCTGTGGCTGCGGAAGCCCTGCTCCGGGCGGACCGGGACTGCCCCCCCGGCGCGGCCGGAACCATGCCCCCGGAACGGGAGCATGTCTGTCCCTACCTCTACAGTCACCCGGAGCTTTTCCTCCTCCACCGCCCCCTGGCGCCCCCGGCCTGGCGGGGGCCCTCCCTGCGGCTCACCGTGGATACCCCCGAAGATTATGAACGCTGCCTGGCCCTTTGGGAGGCCCTGCAAGCGGAGGCCCCAGGCGATCCCGCGGAAGGGACCCCTGTGACCCCGGACAGCGGGACCCTCATCGCCGTTTACCGCCGCCTGGCCGGGGCCGGGGCGCCCCTGTTTCGGGAGCCCCGGTGAAGGCGGTCCCGGTGGAAGTCTCCGTAGCGGGGGCCGCCCTGGGGGAAATCCCCGCGGTAAAAGCCAGCCAAACTACGGCCGCGGGCCCGATTCTGGTCGTTCCCTGCGTGGAGGCCGGCAGGGGAGGGGGCCACCTGGCCCGCTGCGCGGCCCTGGTCCGGGATCTCGGGACCCTGGGCCGGGACGCCCGGCTCTACCTTGCCTCCACCGGGACGGCGGCCTTCAAGACCCTGGCCCCCCTGCTGAAGGGTCTTGCCGCGGCGGGGCCCGGGGACATCCGGGATACGGCCTGGGCATTCATCGTGCTGGACCGTTTCCAAACCCCCGGCCGGGAGTACCGTTTCTGGTCCTCCCTGGCCCCCCTCATCGGCATTGACGAGGGCGGCCCCTGCCGGGACCGTTTCGATTTCCTCATCGATCTGCTCCCCGGTCCGCCGGGCCGGTCCCTCCCCAACTTCCTGGACCCCGGCCTGCTCCCTCTGCCTGTCAGGCGCCGGCCCCCAAGCGCTGCACGGACGGACCAAACGCTCCCCCCCAGGGTCCTCATCAGCTTCGGCGCCGAGGATAGTGCGGGCCTGGGGCCCCGCTGCGCCGCGGCCCTGGCCGCGTTGAAGCCTACCCTCATCAGCCCCCGGGCCCCGTCTCTGGAGGGGGTCACGGTGCTGCCGGCCCTGCCGGCCCTGGGGGAACATCTGGCCGAATACGATCTCCTGCTTACCCACTTCGGCCTTACCGCCTTTGAGGCCCTGGGGGCCGGTGTCCCGGTGCTCCTCCTTTCCCCCAGTTCCTACCACCGGCGCCTGGCCGGGGCCGCGGGTTTCATCTCCGCCGGTTCCGGGGGCCGGGGGGTCCGGCGGCTTAGGCGACTCCTTATTGGGACGGTAAAGCCCGGCAAAGCGCCGGCCCGGCGGGGGCCGGCCGGATCGGGGAGTTTTTCCGGGGAAACGGCTTTTCTTGATACCCTGGGGGAGCACTGCCGCTCCCTGGCCCGCCGTTACGGTCTGGACCAAAAGGCCGGGCCCTCGCTGGCCTCTTACCTTGTGGCCCTTCAACCGGAGTTTCAAAGCCGCCGCTGTCCCCTCTGCGGGGACGGGCCTTATGGGGGCGGGCCCTCCCAGGACCATCCCGTGCTGGCCCGCTTCCCCAACCGGATTTTCCGCCGCTGTCCCCGCTGCGGCCTTTGGTACATGAGCCGCACCGACCGGCCCCCCGTCGAATACGCCGGGGAGTATTTCTTTGAGTCCTACCGGAAACAGTACGGCAAGACCTACCTGGAAGATTTCCCCAACCTCATGGCCATGGGGGAAAAGCGGCTTTCCCGCATAGTCCCCCTGGTCCCCGCGGTTCCGGGAAAGGCCAAGCTCCTGGACATAGGCTGCGCCTACGGCCCCTTCCTCAAGGCCGCTTCCCACGCAGGCTTCGAGGTCCTCGGCCTGGACCCGGCGGAAGAGGCGGCGGCCTATGTCCGGGACACCCTCAAGCTGCCCGCGGTCCGGGGTCTTTTCCCCCCCCCTAAAGACGGGGCTCCGGGGGAAGATGCCGGAATGTATGCCCCCGGAACCTATTCCGTCGGAATGTATTCCGTCATCACCCTGTGGTATGTGATCGAACACATGAGGAACCCCGGAGAAGCCCTGGCGGAGGCCCGGCGGCTCCTTATGGACGGGGGGGTCCTGGCCTTTTCCACCCCCTCCTTTGCGGGAATTTCAGGCAAAAAATCCCCCGCCGCCTTTCTGGAAAAGAGCCCCCAGGATCACTGGACCATCTGGGCCCCCCGGATCTGCGGGAGGATCCTGAGGCGCCAGGGCTTCGCGTTGAAAAAAATCGTAGTCTCAGGCCACCACCCCGAGCGTTTTCCCCTGGCAGGAAAGCTTTGCGCCGCAAAACGGGGTCCGGTCTACCAGTTTTTGCTGCTCCTAAGCCGAATTTTCGGCCTGGGGGATACCTTCGAAGTCTATGCGGTAAAAATTCCGCAAAAACCCGGTAAGGAACGAACATGAAAGAGCGGATCATTATCTTAGGGGCCGGCGTCATGCAGGGGCCGGTCATCGGCATAGCAAAGGAAATGGGGCTTTACACCGTGGTGGTGGATGCGGATGACCAGGCCGTCAACGTGCCCATGGCGGATCGCTTTGAACGGATCGATCTTAAGGACAAGGAGGGCATCGAAGCCCTGGGCCGTTCCCTCCTTGACCGCGGCGGCCTTGGGGGGATCATGACCGCGGGGACGGATTTTTCCGCCTCCGTGGCCTGGGTAGCGGAACGGCTGGGCCTGCCGGGGATCCCCTACGAGGCCGCCCTGAACGCGTCGGACAAGGGGCGGATGCGCGGCTGCTTTGCAAGGGCCGGGATTCCTTCCCCGGCTTACCGGGTGCTCTCCGGCCCCGCCGAATCCCCGGAGGGCCTTTCCCTGCCGGCGGTGGTGAAACCCGTGGACAACATGGGGAGCCGGGGCTGCCGCCGGGTGGATTCCCCCACGGAAATGGCGGCGGCCCTGGGCGAGGCCCTGGGCTTTTCCCGTTCCCGCCGGGCCATCGTGGAAGATTTTATCGAAGGGCCGGAATTTTCGGTGGACGCCATTGTCTACGATGAGGAGATAACTATCTGCGGCCTGGCTGACCGGCATATCTTCTTCCCCCCCTATTTCATCGAGATGGGCCACACCATGCCCAGCAATTTCCCCCAGGGGGACCAGGACGCCATGCTGGAGACCTTTAAGGCCGCGGTCCGGGCCCTGGGAATCGCCGGGAAGGGCCGCCGGGGGGCCGCCAAGGGGGATGTAAAACTCAGCCCCAGGGGCCCCATGATCGGGGAAGTGGCGGCCCGGCTCTCCGGGGGCTACATGTCCGGCTGGACCTACCCCTATGCCTCCGGGGTCCGGCCCATCCGGGGGGCTATCCAGGCGGCCCTGGGCCGCCGGCCGGACGAACTGGTTCCCAGCCGTTCCTGGACCTGCGCCGAACGGGCCTTTATCTCCATCCCCGGTCGGGTGCGCTCCATTCAGGGTCTGGAGAAGGCCCGGGCCCCGGAAGGCGTGCGGGACCTCTTCCTCCGGGCGGAAACGGGGAAGGATGTACATTTTCCGGAAAACAACGTTTCCAAGTGCGGGAACATCATCGCCAGCGCGCCCGGCCGGGACGAGGCGGTCCGCCTGGCGGAGACTGCGGCCCGGTCCGTCCTCATCCGCCTGGAAGTCCGTAACCCGGCCACCGATGCCTTCCTGGCTGCGGAAACGGCCTTTCCCCCCAGCGCCTTTACCCTGGGGCCGGAACTCCGGGCCGCCCTGGCCCTGCTCCCCGATCCCCCCCTCCGGTCCGGGGACCCCCTGGGTATTGTTCCCTTCCCCGAATTCACCGCCTCCGCCCTCCGGGACTATGCGGGCCGGGGGGTCGAAGAATCCCTGGATGCGGTCAGGGAGCTTTGCGGCCTGGCCCTGCCCCTGGGGCCGTCCCTGCTGGGAAGAAGCTTTTGGTCCGCCTTTATCCGGGGCGGCTATCAGGGAGCGGTTTATTTTATCGATAATCTAAGGGCGGAATTCAGGGAGTAATGGTACGTGCTTAGTGTAAAGTCAAAAACAGCCCTTACTCTTCTTCTCTTCTGGGGGGCCCTCGCTCTCATGGGCGCGGAAAACCTGGGAAATTCCGGCCCCTTCACCCTGGACGATACCCTGGCCCTCCTGGGGAGGCGGAATGAAGCCGCCCGGAGCCTGCCGGCGGAATTCCGCTGGGACCCCTTCTTCAGCGCCGGGGTCTTCAGCACCGCGGCCCACAACCTGTCTTTCCGGGCCGGGGAGCCGGGGGAACAGGGCTTTTTCCTCCTGGACGGCAAGGACCTGTACCCGGTCCAGGCCCCCTACCTGTCCCAGGGCCTGCTGTATTTTCCGGAGGACTTTGTTACCCTGGCGGAAAAGGTCCTCTTTCCCCAGCCGGAAAGGGCCCCCGCGGCGGAGGCCGGGTCCTTTAGGATTGCGGCGATCATCGTGGACCCCGGTCACGGGGGCAAGGACCCCGGCGCCATCGGCAGATTCACCGGGAACGGACATTCCTGGTCCCTAATCGAAAAGGACATAACCCTCAAGGTATCCAGGGAGGTCCACGCCCTCCTCAGCCGGACCTACCCCGGCAAGCGGATACTCCTTACCAGGGATCGGGATGTGTTCCCCAGCCTGGCGGAACGGGTGGAACTGGCCAACTCGGTTTCCCTGCCGGAAAACGAGGCGGTGATCTTCATTTCGATTCACGCCAATTCCTCCTTCAACAAGAACGCTCGGGGCTTCGAGGTTTGGTACCTGGACCCCAATTACCGCCGGGAACTCATCGACAAATCGAAATACGGGGAATCCGCGGCCATTGTAAACAGCATGATGGAAGAGGAATTTACCACCGAAAGCATCATGATGGGCCAGAATATCCTCAACCGCATGGGTCAGGCCGTGGGGAATGCGACTCCCAGCCGGGGGCTCAAGGCGGAAAAATGGTTCGTGGTAAGGAATGCCCAGATGCCCGCGGTCCTGGTTGAACTGCCCTTTGTCACCAACGAGCGGGATGCGGCGATCATGGCCGATGACGCTTACTTGAAGCTATTCGCCGATGCGATCTATAAGGGGATTGTGGATTTTGTAGGGGCCTTTGAGCGGACCGGAGGGTTTACCGCCATCCAATGAGCCTGAAAAACAGCCTTTTTTTTATACTCCGCTTCTTTAAGGCAAAGGGCAGACGCCGTTTGACCTTTCTTATCCTGATCGGCCTCTTTGCCCTGGGGGATTTTCTGCTTATGGGGCTTGTACGGCGCACTTTTGTCTTTTATTTTGTGTCGGATCGGTCGATAATTGTTGAAGATCGAATGCTTCGGCGTTCGGAGAGCCGGGAAAGCGACATAACCCGGTATGTGGAGGAATTCCTCCTGGGGCCCGGATCTCCGGATCTTGCCCCCCTCTTTCCCAGGGAGACACGGCTGCGGAGCCTGTTGTACCGGGACGGCGTGGTTTATGCGGACCTTTCCGAATCTGCGGCATTGCCCTTTTCGGAGCAGGGGCCCGGGGACCTTGGCCAGGGGCTTGCCGGGAGTTTTGAGACCCTGTACCGGGGAATCAGGCGGAATTTTCCCTATGTCCGGGATGTCAGGCTTTTTGTCGCCGGGAACGCTGCCTTTTCGGGGGAGTTTGGGGAAAAGGAAGCCCCGGGGCCGTAAGAATTTAGGATAAAGCCGTTGACAAATCCCCTGGGGTTTGTATACTTTAGGGGTAAATGGTTTGATCATTAACGCATCCCGACGGATGTGGGTAGAAAGGAGTAATGAATGAAACGGATGTTCATTCTTGTTGCCGTTGTGTTGTTTCTGACGGGTTCCCTCTTTGCGGATGAGGCGATTTTGATTGACTTCTCCGTGCTGGGAGCGGATATCCTGGCTAACCAGGATGGTGAGCCAACGCAGAATAGCCGTACCCTTATGGATTTCCGAAACGTTGCCGGTCAGGGTTACACCCCGGATCAGTACGCGGTGATGAAAACATCACTTGCCCTCCCAAACTGGGAGGTAAGCCTGTCCTCATCTTCCCGGACGGTGGAGAATATCGGTAACAGTTATGTCCGGTCCTCCGCATCCCAGCAGTGGGGCAGTGTCATGGGTGTCCGGATCCACTACCCGCTGGGGCCCAACTATTCCAAGGCATGGATTCGGCCTCCCTTTGAGATTCCCGCCTTTGAACCCCAGGCCAATATCGATGAAGACGGGAACATTGAACCGGCGGACGGGGACGGCATTACAGGCCCCAGCCGTTTTGAGGCTCCCACCGGCGATGACGGCAGGATCGATCCCACCCAGCCCGCCTATGGGGTTGTGAAGAACGTGGGAACCATCAAATCGGTCGAAGTTAACGCCTACGGCCTTAATTTCCCCCACGGCCTGTCCATTATCCTTATCGACAGCCAGGGAAACGAAAAAACCTATTTCATGGGCTACCTGAACTATGAAGGCTGGAAACCCCTGCGCTGGAACAATCCCCAGTACATTTCCGAGGTACGGAACCGGGAACTGCGGATCTATCCCCTCTATCCCTTCTCAACACCCTTTGTAAAGTTCGGCGGTTTCATTCTCCACCGGGATGCCGACGCTATCGGCGGTGATTTTATCAGCTACTTCAAGGATGTAAAGCTCATCTACGACCGCGCCGTAGCCGATCCCGACAGGGATATTAACGATGAGGCCATTTGGCACATCATTTACGACCGGGAGACGCAGAAAAAGACCTATGAGATGGAACGGTTCGGCAAGAATCAGGTTCTCCGGTACCTGGAGGAGCAGAAGCGGGCCAAGGAAGATGCGTTTACTCCTACGCCTACCCCGGACAGTAATTAACCAGTAATGTAAAGGGGCGGTCTCGCCCGTGTATAAAAAGGCTGTCGCGAGACAGCCTTTTTTTTCGGCTGATCTTGTGGTATCGTATGAAAGTAGATTTACCGCCGCCGAGCCGGAAGGTTCTGCGGGACGAATATGAAAAATACAAAGAACTCCGGACCTTAGTTATCCGTGATCTGGAATCCTATCTGGAATCGAAGTTTTCCCATCTTGGCTCGCGGCTCCTGGCAAAGGGCCGGCTTAAGGATTTTGCCAGCTTCTATAAAAAACACCTTGGAATTCTTAAATCAAAGGCCGGCCGGTCAAAAGATTTCGACTATCCGCCGGTAATTACCGACCTCATCGGTATTAGGGTGGTGTGCCCCTTTCTGGAAGACATGAAGGAGGCGGAGAAGATCATCAAGGATGATTTTGAGGTGGTGGAAATAGAACGCAAGGGGGCGGGCTATTCCTTTAAGGAGTTCGGCTACGAGTCCACCCATTTTCTGGTGATCATCCCCCGGCATATTTTAGCGGCCCGCGGGGATTGCCTCTGCCAAATCGCGGAAATTCAGGTCCGTACCATCCTCCAGGATGCCTGGGCGGAAGTGGAACACGAACTGGTCTACAAAGCGGAATTTACCCCCTTCGATGAACCCATGAAACGGAAACTGGCGGCGGTGAATGCCAGCCTTTCCCTGGCGGATACCATTTTTCAGGAGATCCGCGCCTACCAGCGCCAGCTTAACGGGGAATTGGGAAAACGGAGGGATTCGTTTTATAGAATTATTGAAGAATCCACCGACGCCCTGCTTTTGCCGGAGCAGGAAGATGTAAAAATAAGGGACTCCGGGGTCCAGGATACCCAGCGTCCTATTTCAGGCGGCACCGTGGACGATATGCTCCTTAACGCCCTCTATGCCCATAACAAGAACCGCTTTGACGAGGCCATTACCTTCTATAGCCGTATTCTGGAAATGAAAATAGACGATGCAATCCGATCCCTTATCCACAAGCACCGGGGCATGGCCTACTTTGCCCAATCCATGTACCAGGATGCCATTGATGATTTTTCCAGCTCCCTCGAGTGGGATAAAAAATCTTATAAGGCCGCCTATTACCGGGGGGTGGTCCGGGCGGTTATGCGAAGCTATGCCCAGGCGGTGGAAGATTTTTCCCTTTCCCTTTCCCTTAATCCTTATCAGGCTTTTTGCCTTTTCAGGAGGGGACAGGCCTATTACCATATCGGAGATTATCCGGCGGCCCTGGCGGACTGCGAAGCTTCGCTGGATTTAGAGCCGGAAAATGAAGCGGTGCACAAATTTCGGAAAATAATACGAAATAAATTAAAAATGTAACGTGACAGACAAAAACTTTACACTATTATGATCTCTATGACAGCTTATGATTCTCTGGCAGTACCGGAAAGCGGTACGGAGATCGTTTTATTGTGGAGTGAAAAATGGTGTTAAGAAAAAGTCTTGTTATTGTCGTAACAGTATTACTGCTGGTGTTATGCGGTGTATGCATTGCGTCCTGTACGGGAGGGGGCTCTTCGTCAAGCCCGGGTTCTTCGGCCCGGGGAAGCCTTCCCCGGAATGAAACTTTTTACCTAAACGGCATGCTCTGGGGCGCGGTAACCCAATGGAATCCCTACAGCACCGGCGGTATGACCTTTGGAATTTCCCTAAACAGTTCACTGGCACGGCAGCTCATTTACGAAACCCTGTTCCTGTACAATCTGCTGGACGGAAAATTGTATCCCCATCTGGGAGACAGTTATACCTGGGAAGGCCAGACCCTTACGATTGCCCTGGACAGGAATGTTAAGTTCAGTGACGGTACGCCTATGACCGCCGCCGATGTGGTTAATTCTTATATGCTGCAGAAAAACTATCAGACCCTGTATTCCGGTTACTGGTCCTACATTGAAAGTGTATCGGCCCTTGATGATCACACCGTAGTGATCAAGGCCAATCCGAATAACTGGAATCCCAAGCTGGTAGAAGTAACCCTGGCGGCCCTGTATATTACCCCCAAGCACGTGTGGGATAAGATCACCGCCGAAGCCGGAACGGATCGCATGGCCGTAGCCCGGTACACCAACCAGAATCCCATCGCCACCGGTCCCTATAAGCCCCTTACCTGGGATGAAACCAAGGCGGTCCTCCAGCGGGTAGATACCTACTGGGGGAAGGATTCCCCTAAATTCGGCAAGCTCCCGGCCCCAAAATATGTAGCCCACAACGTGTACAAGGACAATGCCACCGGGGACGCGGCATTCCGGGCCGGGGAAGTTGACATGTCCCAGCAGTTCATCGCCTCCGTATGGACCTTCCCCAAGGAGGTGGAGACCTTTATTTCCAAGCCGCCCTATTATTTCCCCGGCGCTATTCCCATGCTGGTGTTTAATACCAAGAGGCCCGGCCTGGATGATCCGGTGGTCCGCAGGGCTATCGGTATGTCCCTGGATTATGAAACCATCGGGCAGAATGCCATGTCCGGTTATACCGCCAAGATGGTGCCCTCCCTCATGCTCCCGGTTCCCGCGGAGCAGGTCCTCATCGATGCGGAAGCCCTTAAACCTTATCAGTGGAACGGAGTGTTGCAGGAAGCTATCGCCGCGGCTAATAAGCTGCTGGACGATGCCGGCTGGATAAAGGGCGCCGATGGTATCCGCGCCAAGGGAGCGGTAAGGCTTTCGTTCCAGGCCGAATGTCCCACGGGCTGGTCCGACTGGAATGCCACCCTGGAAGTGGTTGCCCAGGCCGGGCAGAAGATCGGCATCGATATTAAGACGTATTTTCCCCAGCAGACCGTTTGGCAGAGCGATAAGGACAACGGCAGTTTTGATATAATTATGAACGCCTACGGCGGTCCCGGCCCCGCTTCCCCCTGGAACCGGGCCTACCAGGCCATGGGAAGCAAGGATATTCCCCCCGAGGGAACCCCCAATAATATTCAGAACCTGGGCCGCTGGATGAACGACGAGGTTAATGGAATCCTCGCTCAAATTACCGTGGAGAACGATGCGGCCAAGCTCAAGCAGCTTTGGACCCGGCTGAACATCATCTACCTGCAGGAAATGCCGGTAGCGGGGCTTATGTACCGGCCCGCCCTATTCCACACCACCAACAACACCGTATGGACCGGATTTCCCAAACTCAACGACGGTTCCAATATTCCGCC
This sequence comes from Treponema sp., assembly GCA_031274285.1. Lineage (GTDB taxonomy): Bacteria > Spirochaetota > Spirochaetia > Treponematales > Breznakiellaceae > JAISFT01. The sequence continues at coordinate 30,625 of JAISQJ010000124.1, forward strand.
TACCCTTTGTACTGACGGTTACGGGATCAAGGGTCTGTATAACTTAAAAGCGAGATAAAAGCCCGGGACAGGGGCCGGCGGTCCCTGTCCCGGTTTCTTTTTTGTGAGGTTTTTCCATGCAGGGTTATTCAAAGTATTTGGGCAGGAAGCTGCTTTGGTATAGTATAACACTTTTTATCGCGGTGCTGCTTAACTTCATGCTGCCCCGGCTTATTCCCGGTAATCCTATTGCCTTTCTTGTGGCCCAAACAACCCAGGGCTTAACCGACGCTTCGGTAACTAAGCGGATCTACGAAGCCTATCTTACCGAGTTCGGCCTGGATAAACCAATCTGGCAGCAGTTTTTTATTTATATCGGCAATCTGCTCCAGGGACGGATGGGAGTTTCCATTATCCAGTACCCCCGTCAGGTTTCCGATATCATCGCCGCATCGGTCCCCTGGACCCTTAGGCTGCAGATACCGGCTATTTTTACCGGATGGATCCTGGGCAATACCCTGGGCGCCCTGGCCGCTTACCGCAAGGGGATATTTGACAAGGCCTTTTTCCCGGTATTTCTTTTTATCGCCGCTATCCCCGCCTTTGGACTTGCCATAGTGAACGTCCATTTCCTGGCCAACATGCTCAACCTCTTTCCCGGCCGGCTGGGCTATGCCTTTAACTTTATCGGTCCCGATTGGTCCAATCCGGCCTTTATCCTTTCGTTCTTAAGCCATTACCGCCTGCCCTTCCTCACCATGGTGCTGGTGGCCATAGGCGGCCAGTCTTTGGGGATGCGGGAAATGTCCATCTACGAACTCAACGCCGACTACGTTAAGTACAGCCGGCTCTTAGGGATAAAAGACAATAAAATTGTCTCGTACGTGTTCCGCAACGCCATGCTGCCCCAGATCACGGGGCTGGCCCTTTCCCTGGGCACCATGATCGGCGGAAATTTGATAGCGGAAATTGTATTCAGCTATCCCGGCATCGGAACCACGCTGTTTGCGGCTATCAGTTCCCAGGATTTCCCCCTGGTGTCGGGCTGCACCCTGATCATCACCATTACGGTGCTGTCCGCCAATTTCCTGGTGGATATTGTCTGCGGACTTATCGACCCCAGGATACGGCTTACCCAGCAGGAGGAGGGCTGACATGGGACACCTTCTTAAAATCGCCTTTAAATCGGGAAAGTTCCGTCTGGGCTTTGTCACTATTTTGACGCTCCTCTTTATGGTCGTTTTCTATCCGGTTTTCGACCATACCGATCCCCTGTCCATGGACGGGGCCATGTTTGAGCCCCCGAATCTGCATGAATATTTGATGGGACAAAGGGAGCAGGAACGGGAGACACAGGCGGCAGCCGATGAAGAAGATGAGCTTCTCTCCCAGTTTGGCATGGAGGTGGTTAAGAAAGACGCCCCCAAGACCCTGCATATTCTGGGGACCGATAATTTCGGCCGGGATGTGCTGGCGGAATTGGCCGCGGGAACCCGGACCAGCCTTACCATTGGTCTTTTGGCGGGCGTCATCGCCACCATCATCGGCCTTAGTATCGGTCTTACGGCGGGTTACCTGGGCGGCCAGGTTGACAATCTGCTTTCCACGGTTACCAACATCTTTATTGTCATCCCCTCCTTCGTGATTCTGGTCCTGGTTTCCGTAAGCCTGAAGTCCCGCAGCTTTCTTACCACCGCCCTGGTAATCGGTATTACCGCCTGGCCCTGGACCGCCCGTTCCGTCCGGGCCCAGACCACGAGCCTCCGGAACCGGGACCACGTGAACCTTTCTAAATTATCCGGCCACAGCATGCCCAGGATCATTGTCCGGGACATCCTTCCCTAAGTGGCGTCCTACGTGATGATGGCCTTTATTCTGCAGGTAGCCTCGGGTATTCTGGCGGAGGCAAGCCTTTCCATGCTGGGCCTGGGACCCCAAAACGTGGCCAGCCTGGGCCTCATGATGCACTGGGCCATGGACTTTAGCGCCCTTCCCACCGGCGCCTGGTGGGCCTTCCTCCCGGTGGTCCTGGTGGTAGCCCTGATCAGCTTCTCCCTTAATCTTATCAATTCCGGGCTGGATCAGATATTTAATCCCCAGATAAGGAGCTGATAACGATATGAACGCCGCCATGCTGGAAGTAAAAAACCTAACCACCTACTACAAGACCCGGATGAACGAGAAGATCTGTTCCGTGGACAATGTGTCCTTCTCCCTGGAGGACGGTAAATCCCTGGGGATTGCCGGGGAATCGGGCTGCGGGAAATCCACCCTGGCCATGAGCGTCATGGGCTACTATTTCCCGCCCCTGTACTACGAGGGGGGCAGTATCGTTATCGACGGCAAGGAAATTACCTCCCTTAACCCCGATACCATACGGCAGAACGTATTGGGTACCGACATCGCCTACATCCCCCAGGCCGCCATGAACGCGTTGAACCCCACCCGGAAAATTATGCGGTTTATCGAGGACGTGCTGAAGGCCCACGGTTCAACGCTGACCCAAAAAGAGATGCGGGACCTGGCGGAGGACCGGTTCGGCATATTAAACCTGCC
>JAISQJ010000087.1 GCA_031274285.1 Treponema sp.
TCTTTCATAGTTAACCCCATTGGGACGCCCTCCGTTCAGCGTCCTCATTTTATTTTGGGTAACATTTTCTATTTGAGGCATGGGTCCTTTTCGGTAACATTTTTCATGAGGCAACGCGGCCCCTTGACAGGGGATACGGACGAAGGTAAACTATTTATATTCGAAAGGGGAGTAGTTACACGCGCGGTAGTCAACAACCGGCCCGGTGTATGATCCGGTAGGGGTCTTCACCGTGTCTGGCGCCGCGGCTTCAGCGGGCCTGGGGAGACAAGACCTTTCGTATAAGGGGCCGTAAGGCCTGCTGTAACCGTGGGATTCCGTGCCGTTACGCGGAAAGCCGGGTGGGCGGGTTTTTGCGGCAGCTTGTACGAGGGGTCTTTTTTTTAACTCCGGGTCCCGCCGGGTAGGGAGAGCTTATGTCGCTCAAGTGGATAGTTCTTGGCATTGCGGTTTTGATGTATGCCCTCATCGTCATGTTCCCCCAGCGGAAATCTTTTAGTTCCGTGGGGGCCGCCCTTCTGATGTTGATCCTGGGGGTGGTGAGCCCCGCGGCCGCGCTGGGGGAACTTATCAACTGGACGGTGCTGATGATCTTTGTGGGGAGCCTGGTGATAGCGGAGCTGTTTATTTACTCCCGTGTCCCCGCGGTGATTGCGGATACCATCGTGCTTAAATCCCCCAACGTGGGAGTCGCCATCGTAGCAATCCTGATGATGACGGGGATCATCTCCGCCTTTGTGGAAAATGTGGCCACCGTGCTGGTGATGGCCCCCATCGCCCTGGCCCTCTGCAAAAAGCTGGACCTGGACCCTACCTACTTTATGGTAGGGCTGGCGGTGATGGCGAATCTCCAGGGTACCGCCACCCTGGTGGGGGATCCCCCCTCCATGATCTTTGCCGATTACGCCGGGTATGGTTTTAACGATTTTTTTGTCTACCACGGTAAACTTTCGATTTTCTTCGCGGTGCAGATTGGGATGATCGCCGGGGCTTTGTTTTTTTATGCCTACTTTGCCCGCCGCGGGGGGGGGAAGGTGGAGGTGGAACGGGAAACGGTTCTTACCTGGGTGCCCACGGTTCTCCTGGCCCTTATGATCGCCGGCCTTGCCCTGGCCTCCTTTGTGTACGGCGGTATCTCCCTGGCCTCCGGCCTTATCGTCATGGCTCTGGGTCTTATCGGCATTATATGGTACCGCTTCATTCGGAAGGCGGAGGGGAGCAAGGTCCGGGAACTGGTCAAGGGCCTTGATTGGGATACGGTATTTTTTCTTATCGGGATCTTCGTGGTGGTGGGGGCCATCGGGAAGGCCGGGCTCCTGGACGACATGGCGGACGCCCTGGACCTCCTGGTGGGGGACAATGTGCTTTTGGGCTTCCTCCTTATCGTGGGCTTCTCCACCCTGATCTCCGGCTTTGTGGACAATGTACCCTACATTATCGCCATGCTCCCGGTGGCCGCCAAAATGGCGGAATTCCACCACATCGCCCCGGAACTCTACATGTTCGCCCTGCTGGTGGGTTCCTGCATGGGGGGCAACCTTACCCCCTTCGGCGCTTCCGCCAACGTGGTTTCCGTAGGAATACTACGCAAACAGGGGATAACCGTCAGTTTTACCCAGTGGCTTAAAATAGGGCTGCCCTTTACCCTGCTTACCACTGCGGCATCTTCGGTTTTTATCTGGCTTGTATGGCGGTAGGGGAGGGGGCCGGCAATGTCCGTTGAACGGGAATCCATTATCCTGGTCGATGATAATCCCGTGAATCTGCGGATCGGAAAAAACGTGTTAAGCGGCAGGTATACGGTCTTTACCGTGCAGTCGGCGGAAAGAATGTTCGCCCTTTTGAAGAAAATAAAGGCCGCCCTTATACTGCTGGACATTGAGATGCCCGGCATGAGCGGCTACGAGGCGATAAAGATTCTTAAGGCCGGCGAGGAAACCAGGAATATTCCGGTCATCTTTCTTACCAGCAAGGCCGATACCAGCGATGAACTTGAGGGCCTAAGCCTGGGGGCCATTGATTATATTATCAAACCCTTTATACCGCCCCTTTTGTTGAAACGTATCGAGGTACACCTTTTGGTGGAGTCCCAGCGGCGGACGCTGGAAATTCAGCAGCGGGAATTGAAGCATTACAACGATTACCTTCAAAGGGCCTTTTCCACCTACCTGTCCGGGGAGGTGGTTCAGGATATTATCGCCGATCCTTCCAGGCTGCGGCTTGGGGGTTCCAAGCGGGGGATGACCGTGATTTTTACCGATATTCAGGATTTCTCCCGCATATCCGAAAGGCTGGACCCGGAGGACCTGGTGCGGCTCCTTAACATCTACCTTTCCGGCCTGAGTGATATTATTCTGGAACAGAAGGGTACCATCGATAAATATGTAGGGGACGCCATTGTGGCCTTTTTCGGGGCCCCCCTGGAAGTTCCCGATCATGCCCTGCGGGCCTGCGCGGCCGCCATTCTTATGAGCCGCAGGGAAGAGGAATTAAACGGCGAATTCCTGAAAACCGGACTGAGTCCCGTTCCCCTTTTAACCAGAATAGGCATTAACACCGGGGATATGGTGGTGGGGAACATGGGAAGCCAGCGGAAGATGAACTACACCATCATGGGGAACGCGGTAAATATCGGGTCCCGGCTGGAGGGCTTAAACAAGCTCTACGGTACCAGGATTCTTGTTTCCGAAGATACGATACGGGAGACGGGGAATCATTTTCTTACCCGTCGGCTTGACCGGGTAAGGCCCGTGGGTATCAGTATTCCCCTGCAAATTTACGAGCTTCTCGAATTTTCCGCTTCTGCTTCGGAGGAACAGCGGGAAGTGGTGGAACTTTTCCACGCCGCCCTGGATCTGTTTGAAAGGCGGGACTGGGCCGGGGCCGGGGCGGCCTTTCAGGGGGTCCTTGATCGTTTTCCCCAGGACAGGCCTTCCGCCGTATTTCTGGAGCGGTGCGGGGATAATAGGAAAACCCCGCCGCCGCCGGATTGGGACGGGGTCCTTGAGTTAAAAAATAAATAAAGTTGTTCAAAAACTGAGGTTTTTGAACAACTTCCGCTAAAAAATAGGACGCCAAAGGAGGATACGCCTGGTGATGTGTACCGGCGCGGCAGGGACTATCTTCGGGTGTAGCCTCCTTTGGTGTTAAGGGGGAAGCGGTTTATTCGAGGGGGCGCCCAAGCCCCACCGCCTTTTGTCCGGTTTGTATGGCGGTATACGCCGTTCGGAACTGTAAAACAGCAGCCTTGCCTAAAGTCCGGCATCCGGGTATAACTTAACAAGGATGGAATCCCCTCAAGTTAAAACAAACGAAAAGCCTGGGAAAAGAACTTCTTCAATCCTGGCCCAGTTTAACCTGCTCTGTACCTTTTTTGTGCTGGCCATTTTTTCAATCGTTATTGTTACCTCTTTGCAGCAGGTTATGGGGGTAACTTCTATCGTCTGCGCCCGGTTGGGACTCCCGGTTACGGAAAAGGCCGCTTCCCTGATTGACGGGGACAAATTTGAGGAACTATCCCGGACTCTGGACGCGGCCGACCCCTTTTACGAAGAAACCAGGCTTAAGCTGCTGGAAATGAGGACCAACGCCCAGTGTCTCTACCTCTACACCATGGCCCCGGTGGAGGCCGCCCGGTACCGCTTTATTATAGACGGCAGCGGTTCCCCCGGGGATGAAACTTTTTCTCCCCTGGGGGCGGAAGAAGATGTGTCCACCTACGATGCGGCCTTTTTCCGGACCATGACGGAGGGGACCTCTCAATTTGGGGACCTGGACTTTCAGGAACGGTGGGGCTGGGTTATATCGATCTACACCCCCATTATCAATTCCCGGGGCAAGGTGGTGGGCATCGTCGGCTGCGATTTTGACGCGGAAAGCATCTACCACATGCTCCGGTCCCAAATTATCAGGCAGGCCATTTTACCGGCCTTTTTTATCCTGGTGGGACTGGTGGTGTACATATTTCTTTTTAACGGGATTAACCGGCTTACCGCCCGCCTGATAGAATTACGAAAGGCGGCGGAGGCCGCGTCCAAGGCCAAAAGCAACTTTCTGGCCAATACCAGCCACGAGATACGGACTCCCATGAACGCAATTTTGGGCATGGCGGAACTGATGCTCCGCCGGGACCTGCCGCCGGATCTGCGGGAAGAAGCCCTGGGGATTAAACAGGCCGGTTCCAATCTGCTGTCGGTTATCAACGACATTTTGGATTTTTCCAAGATCGAATCGGGGAAGCTGGAAGTGGTAAAGGGGGAGTATCTTTTCGCTTCCCTGATAAACGACGTGATAAACATTATCAAAACACGTTTTCTGGAAAAGCCAATCCTCTTTATCGCCAATATCGATAATACCCTGCCTGCCCGGCTGGAAGGAGACGAGATCCGGGTCCGCCAGATTCTGCTTAACGTCCTTACCAACGCCGTAAAATACACCCGGGAAGGGCATATCATTTTTACCGTCACCGCTGAATTGTCCGGTGCCGAAGGGCCGGAGGGGGAAATTACCCTGCGTTGTACCGTGGAGGATACGGGGATCGGCATAAAAGAAGAGGACATGGATAAACTCTTTGGTCAGTTTGTCCAGGTGGACACCCACGCCAACCGGGGTATCGAGGGTAC
>JAISQJ010000102.1 GCA_031274285.1 Treponema sp.
GAGTTTGAGGAGGAGGAAAACATGTGGGAACACATCAAGCTGAAGGACTATGACGGGGCCTACCGGAAGATGGACGAGGCCATCAGGGAGCGGGATGAGATTGCCCGCAGGGAGGCTGAAACCGCCCATAAAGCGGCGGAGGCGGCCCGCGAGGTCGAGGCTGCCCGCAGGGCGGCGCGGAAGCTCCTGGAAATGGGCATTCCCAGGGAGCAGCTTGCCCAGGCCGGGCTCCTGCAATTCGCCGAGTAGCCCTGCCCACAGATGTTCCGGTTGTTCCAAATTTTAACGGCGTAAACTCCGCCGCAGGGCGGTTTTACGGAGCCGCGCAAGGGATAGAAGCGGAAATACTTTTTTGCCTGCGGCAAAAAAGATTGGAGCGAATAGCCCGGTTTTTTCGGGCGCAGCCTGAAAAAATGCGCCCAAACTGAGCACTCCCTTAGGCCAGGGCCGCCGCCAGGCTGTTCAGATAGGCGACGGAATTTTTGTAGTCCTGCTGGTTGTTGATGTGTTCCACCAGCATGGGGGTATCCGGGGGCAGCTTGGCCGCGTTGCGCAGAAGGACGGTAAGATCGTAGCCCCCCTGCCCCACCAGGCATTCGTCCAGGTGGACCGTGAGGCTGGTCCTGAGGATAATGTCTTTCACATGGATGCTGCGGATGGAATCGCCGAATTTGTCAAAGCAGTCCCGGGTTACCGCGGCGTTGCGGTAGTAGCGTTCCGGGCTGTTGATAAGGTTTACCGTGTCCAGGTGGCCCACAAAGGCGGGGCGGTTTATGGCTTTGATAAGGGCCGCATAGGAATCGGGGCTGTGGGGGATCATGAAGGGCATGGTCTCCAGGGAGTAGCCGGTTTTTTGGGGATGTACCGCATCGATGATCTCCTGCACGGTGGCGACGACCTCGTCAAACACCGCCGGGCTTAGGGCGTCGGGGGCGGGGCCGTCCCATTGGGCCGAATGGGACCCCGCCACATTCACGCAGCACCGGGCGCCGATATACTCGGCCAGCTCAAGCTGCTTTTTGATGTTTTCCAGGGACCTTTGTTTTTCGGCCTTGTCCGGGGAAAGGGGGTTGTTGTTCCAGGCCCCCACCTCGGCTATGAGGATGTCCGCATCCTTGAGGGAACGGACCAGGGCGTCAATCTGGGCCCCTGGGCTCTGGTAGCTTAGGGGAAAGGTAACGGCCCTAAACCCACATTCCTTTGCCATGGCCACAAAGGCATCCGGCCCCGCGTAGGGACCCATCACACTTCCTCCAAACCTCATAACCCTGCCCTCCATCGTACAAATTCTTTCATGCGCAACTTCTAAAGCTTTCTACCATGCTTTACCGCCCTTGGCAAAGAGGGTATTATCTTACTATGGAATGTCGGCTTTCCGCCTTTTTTACCGTCGAGGTGGCCCAAAAAGCAGGCTATACCCAGGGAGACGGCCCCTTAAGCCTCTCCCGGGACCCCCTGATCACGGGATTGGAGTACAATTCCCGGAAAATCAAGCCCGGCAACCTCTATTTTGCCCTTAAGGGACTCCATACCGACGGGCACCGTTACATCGGCGAGGCTATCGACCGGGGCGCCCTGGTCATTGTCCATGAAGACGCGGTAGGCGAGCAAGACGAACGGGCGGTGTACCTGCGGGTGGAAAATTCCCGTACCGCCATGTCCCCTATCGCCGCTTCCTTCTACGGCTACCCTTCCCAGCGGATGGTTTGTATCGGGGTAACCGGCACCGAGGGTAAGAGTACCACGGTCTACCTTATTTGGCAGCTCTTTAGGCTCATGGGAAAGAAGGCGGGCTTTTTCTCCACCGTCCTTTCCAGCCTGGGGGGGGGAGAGGAGCCTAACAAGGAACACCAGACCACCCCGGAGGCCCCGGAGGTTCAGCGGCTCCTCTGGGGCATGGTGGACAACGGCGTGGAGTACGCGGTGCTGGAGGCAAGTTCCCACGGCCTTTCCAGGAAGACCAACCGCCTGGGGGATGTGGTTTTTTCCGCGGCGGTGATGACCAACGTAACCCACGAGCATCTTGAATTCCACGGTACCTGGGAACAGTACCGGGACGATAAGCTGAATCTGTTCAGGGCCCTGAAACGGGAGGGGGTCCTGGCCGCCATTGGGGTGGTAAATGTGGACGATCCCAGCGCCTCCGCCTTTATTGCGGCGGGGGCCGCCAAGGTTCTGAAATTCAGCATCCGGGGCCTGGCCGCGGACCTGAGCCTGGGGAGCATCAACTCCGACGCGGGGGGCAATTGGTACAACGCGGTGGTGCAGCAGACCGGGGAGATTATCGACATTAGGGACCGGCTGCCCGGGGCCTTTAATGCGGGGAATGTGCTGGCCGCCCTGCTGGTGGTGTCGGAACTTCTTGATATTCCGGTTAGGGATCTGGCCCCCCTGGCTGCCCGGCTGAAACCCCTGCGGGGCCGGATGACCCGGATTCCCAATGCCCTGGGCCTGGAGCTGCTGGTGGATTACGCCCACACTCCCTCATCTTTCCAGGCGATCTTTCCCCCCCTGCGGGAACGGCTGGACCATGCGGCGGCCGCCGGAACCGTAAAGAAGGGGCGGCTTATCTGCGTCTTTGGCTCCGCGGGGGAGCGGGATACCCAAAAACGCTACATGCAGGGAAAGATCGCCGCAAGCTATGCGGATATCCTGGTCCTCTGCGACGAAGACCCCCGGGGCGAGGAACCCATGACGATTCTTGAGGAGATCGCGGCCGGCTGCATGGAGGGGAACCCCGAACTGCGGCGGGGGCGGAACCTCTGCCTTATCCCCGACCGGCCCGCGGCCATCCGCAAGGCCCTGACCCTGGCGGCCAAGGGGGACCTGATCCTGCTCCTGGGGAAGGGCCACGAGAATTCCATCATCTACGCGGACGGGCCCCACCCCTACGATGAAATTGGGGAAGCCCTAAAGGCGGTAGAGGAGCTGCAGGCCCAGTAACTTAAAAACTGGTCTTGACCCGCTCGGCAAAGCCGGTGATCTCATGGAAGCCCAGTTCCGATCCGTCATCCAATATAACCTTGCCGGAAAAGCTGCCGCAGAACTGCCGGCGGGTCATGGAAAAAAATACCAGCCCGGTCCGCTCCACCCGTTCCTGGCTGGGGTTAAAAGTCATTTCCAGCCGCCCGTCGTTACTGGTAAAACGCCAGGGGAGGAGCCAGTTGGCGGGGTTGATATGAAAGGTAACCTGGTCCAGCTTGTGAAGTTTCCCGTCTACAAAAAAAGCGTTTTCCGTGCCCTCCGCGGAATCCGTGGAACCGTAGCCCACGCTAAAGCTGAGCTGCCGCCCCCGTTCGATCCCGCAGGCTGCGGCCCAAAAACGCACGTCCGACCGGGGCCGTACCCCCCGGTTCCAGTCGAAGATACCCCACGCATTGCCCCGGGTGAAGACCAGCTCCGAACTGCCGAACTGAACCACCCCCTCCACGGTGTACCAGGGCGAGCGGCGGGAATAGCGGAAGGAATTCTTCTCCCGGCGCCAGGGCATATTGGTTACCAGAGATTCCGGCTCCTCCGGCTCAAAGAGTACCAATTCGCCCCGCAGGCTGCGGTGGTGGCCAAAGCGGGGGAAATCCACCCGGATGATCCGCACCCCCCCGTCCATGGCGGCAAAGTCCAGCCGGTTTTTTCCCCGGATAAGCTTGATGGAACCCCTGACGCTGTCGGTGGGCAGGTAGTAGCCTCCCAGGGGAAGGGGCTGGAGGTGGATGTGGGTGGAACGTTTTTTGTCTTTGAGGGAAACCACGGACATGCCCACATAGCCCTGGTACCCATCGTCCCGAATCTCCACGGAGAGGAGGTGGGTGGGGGAAAACACCAGGTAGCGATCCGATTCGGAGATCCGGTGCCGGGGGGCCCAGAGCAGGCCCGGATCGTAGGTAAAGCAGGGAAAGCGGGACCAGCCGAAATTTCCCGGATAGCCCGCTTCGTTAACGATGGGAACCGGGATGCTTATTTCATTTTGCGGCATAGGCTACTATACTACGGACCGGCCCCCGCGGAGCAAGGATGCCGGGGCCACGGGATACTCTAAGGAGTGGTGAGGATGGCGGATTTTTCGGGCCGGCGGGTACTGGTCATGGGCCTGGGGCTCCACGGCGGCGGCCTTGAGACCGCCAGGTATCTGGCCCGGCACGGGGCGGAGCTTACCATAACGGATCTTCGGGATGAAAAGGCCCTGGCCCCCTCCATCGAAAAACTGGAGGCGGCCCTGGGAGAGGGCGGCAAGCGGGGACTCCGCTATGTGCTGGGCCGGCACGAAACGGCGGACTTTGCAAGCGCCGATATGGTGATAAAGAATCCCGGCGTCAGGCCCGACTCCCCCTACCTTAAGGCGGCCCGCCGCATAGAAACCGATATTTCCCTTTTCCTGGCCGCCTCCCCGGCCCGGCTCTGCGCGGTCACCGGGTCCAAGGGTAAATCCGGCGCCGCGTCCGCCCTGCACTGGGTCCTTAGCCGCGCCCGCGAAGCCGGCGTCCTGGCCGGCAGGGCCTGGCTGGGGGGCAATATCACCGTATCCCCCTTAAGTTTTCTGGATCAGCTTGGCAGGGAAGACGACGTGGTGCTGGAGCTTTCCAGTTGGCAGTTGGGGGATCTCCGCTCCCGCCTGGGGGAAGACGGCCGGCCCCTGCTCAAACCCCGCTGCGCGGTGTTTACCCCCATCATGCCGGATCACCTGGATCGCTACGGGGATATGGAAAGCTACGTGGCGGACAAGCGGGTCATTTACCAGGGCCAGGACGGGGAGGATGCGGTCATTGCCCTGGACGACGATTGGGGCAGGAGTTTTCTGGCCGAAGGCCGGGGCCGACCCCTGAGCTACGGGGAAACGGAGCCCGCGCCGGGAACAAGCGGCGGCTGGATTGCCGGGGAACAGGGCCCCGGCCTGGCCCGAATCTATGGCGGGCCCGGCGGCCTAGCGGGACAGACCCTTGAGGTGGTCCCCGCGGAACTCCTGGTCCCCGGCCGCCACCAGAAGATGAATCTCCTGGCCGCGGCCCTGGCCCTGCTGGACCTGGGGCTGGAGGCGGCCCTGGTGCGGGAAAGCCTGGGGGCCTTTCCCGGCATTGAACACCGGTTGGAATTTTTCCACCAGGCCGGGGGGATCTTCTTCTACAACGACAGCGCCGCCACCATCCCCGAGGCCGCCGCGGCCGCGGCGGCGGCCTTTGAGGGCCGGGGCAGGCTGCTGCTGGCGGCCGGGGGCAGCGACAAGGGGCTGGACCTTGGCCCCCTGGCGGAGGCCGCGGGAAAGGCCGCAGAACTCGTCCTCCTGGCCGGCGCGGGGAGCGAGCGGCTGAAAATCCTGCTCCGGGACCGGGGTATCCCCTTTAGGGGCCCCTTTGACACGGTGGACGCCGCGGTGCGGGCGCTCCTGGAAAGGGCCCGGCCCGGGGACCTGGTCCTCCTTTCGCCGGGCTGCGCCAGCTTCGGCATGTTCCTCAACGAATTTGACCGGGGGACCCGGTGGAAGGAAGCGGTCAGACGGCTGGCGCCTTCATCGGGCTAAAGGGTATGCCATGGATGCAGCATTACTGAGTTTCCGTTCGGCGCTGTGCCGCGCGGTCCGCGATTTTTTTGACGAACGGGGTTACCTGGAAGTGGATACCCCCCTCCTGGCCCCGGACCTGATCCCCGAATCCTGCCTGGAAGTTTTTGAAACCCGGCGCCTGGCCCCCAGGGGAAGCAGCGGGGCGGAGCGGCCTTACTGGTTAATCCCCTCCCCGGAAATCTGGATGAAGAAACTCATCGCCAAACACCGGCGCTCCCTTTACCAGATCTGCCATTGCTTTCGCAACGGCGAGTCTTCGGGCCGCTTCCACAGCCCGGAGTTCAGCATGCTGGAATACTACACCATGGATGCGGACTGGCGGGATTCCATCGGCATTACGGAGGAACTTTTCGCCCGGCTGCCGGCGGCGCCGGGGGCCCCGGCATTGCCGTCCGCCGGGAACGAGGGCGCGGCGGCCGCGCCCTGGGCCGCCGCACCCTTCGAGCGGATCAGCGTGGGGGAGGCCTTTGGCCGCTGGGCGGGCTTTGACCTCTACGAGGCAGCCGCGGTAAGCGGCGGCCTGGAGGCGGAGGCCCGGCGGCTGGGCCTGGACCCGGCGCCCGGCCTGGACGGCCCGGCCCTCTACGACCTTATCTTTGTTGACCAGGTGGAAGGCGCGCTCCCCAAGGATCATCCGGTGGTCCTTATCGATTACCCCGCCTTTGTGCCCTGCCTGGCGAAAAAAAGCGGGGACGGCAAGACCGTGGAACGCTGGGAACTCTACGTCCGGGGCATAGAACTGGCCAACTGCTACTCGGAAGAAACCGACCCCCAGGCGGTGCGGGAATTCTTTGAGCGGGAAAAGGCGGCCAAGGAACGATCCGCCCTGGTATCCCACGGGGTGAACACCGATTACTGGAAGCTCTTCCTGCCGAACCGGGAGGGCCGGCCTTTCCCCCCCTGCTCCGGGGCGGCCCTGGGCCTGGACCGGCTTATGATGCTGCTGACGGGGCGCTCGACCATTGACGGCGTGCTCCCCTTCCCCATGGTTTAGCGGAGGGGGGCTAAATATTGGCCGTCAGTTCCGGGCGGATCTCCCCGGTCTCCAGGGAGAGCAGGTACTTCCCCCACTTCCCCGCCCAGTCCCTAAGCTCCTGCACCCCCAGGGGGGAGGGAGCCCTGGATTCGGTGTGGCCGGCGATCTTTTCCGCCAGTTCGAGGTACACCTTGGCCTGGGCGGAGTCCGGGGCCGCCTCGATGGTAGTTTTCCCCTGGAGTTCGCATTGGGTCACCGTGACGGAGCGGGGAATGTATTCCACCACCTGGGTTTTGGTCTGATCCACAAAGTCATTGATGATCTCCCTGGAGTAGGGTTGATTGATGGAGTTGGCGATCACACCCCCCAGGAGGGCGCCCCCGGAATTGGAATACTTCTGTATGCCCCGGAAAAGGTTATTGGCCGCATAGATGGCCATAAAATCGGCGGAGGAAACGGTAAACACATGCTGGGCGATTCCCTCCCGAATGGGGACGGCGAAGCCGCCGCAGACCACGTCGCCCAGCACATCGTAGATGACAAAGTCCAGGTCCAGCTCTTCAAAGATCCGCTGCTGCTTGAATAGTTCCACGGCGGTGATGATCCCCCGCCCCGCGCAGCCCACCCCCGGCGAGGGTCCCCCCGCTTCGACGCAGTAAACCCCGTTAAAGCCCGAATAGATTACCTCGTGGGCGTTAACCTGGCTTTTTTCCCGCAGGGTGTCGAGGACCGTGGGGATATAGGTCCCGTCCCGCAGGGTGTTGGTAGAATCGCTTTTAGGATCGCAGCCGAACTGCATTACCTTGTAGCCCAGCCGTGACAGGGCGGCGCTTAAATTCGAGGTGGTGGTCGATTTGCCGATGCCGCCCTTTCCGTAAATGGCGATCTGTTTTGCCTTATTTCCCATGTTGTCTTCCTGTTAGTTTTATTGTACTTAGTTTTGTTGTACAGCCGCGGATTCATCAATGATGGGGACCGATTTGATATACGAGAAGGGATCCTTTTCGTACCAGTCCTGCTTAAAGGGCAGCGGGCTGTTAAGGGAAATCCGCTTGTTAAACTGGTAGTTCCGGATCTTCGCGTTTAAGCGGCGGCTGACCTCAAAGACCCCCGAATAACCGCAGTAGTTATATATGGGCCCAAAGAGGGGCAGCAGCGGCAGCCCGTGGCGGGCGGCGATATTGTTGCCCCCCACATGGGTGATCAGAATATCCGGTTTAAGGCGCTTAACAATGTTGGTCATCTCAAATGGCTGATTGGTGGCGACGCTGAACTGTACGTCATCGATGCTTTCCAGGGCCTCAAAGATGGGCTCCACGAAACGGTCGTAGTGGTGGGCCTTAAAGCCGACCACCTCCATGCCCAAGTCCTGGCAGATCTCCGCGGTGGCCAGAATCCGCACTTCCCCGCCGGCCAGGTAGACCCGCTTTCCCGCCAGGTTTTTCCGAAATGGTTCCAGGGCCTCCTCCAGGGCCTTGTTTTCCGCCTGAATAAGATTTTCCGCCTCCCTTTCCAGGCCGAAATGGGCGGCCACCCGGCGCAGCCACTTGTCGGTATTTTTTCTGCCGATAGGAATGGTGTCCACCACAAAGGGGATGTTGTACTTGGTTTTTAGGTGCTCCACAAAATAATCGTCGTGGGTACCGCAGAGGCTTACGTTGAGCGAAGTTTCCAGGGCGTACTGAAAATCCTCCGGCTCCGCATAGCAGGGGATAAAGGTTACGTTCAGCCCCAGGCCCTCCAGGATGCGGCGGAATTCCACTTCGTCGGCCCGGCTCATGGAGCCCACGTTAAGGATATTCACGTTCCGGCTTATCCGATACTTTTCCCGGACCCGGTAGCTGTCGTCTTCCCAGACCGGCAGTTTACGATCCGGGTAGCGGATGTACTTTTTGAGGATGCCGTGGTAGACCGCGTCATAAGCGGTGGCCATGAGCTTGGTCTTAAAGCCTTCGCAGTGGATGGGCACCAGCACCGCGGCGGTCTCCTTTTGCAGATCGTCAAGGATGCTGTCCACATCATCGCCGATCAGGGCGGGGACGCAGCTAATGGCCACGATAATCGATTCGGGCCGGAATTCCCGGTCCGCGTAGATCACCGCCTCCCGCAGTTTCTTTTCCCCGCCGCCGATGACATCCGCCTCGTCCAGGTTGCTGGTAAGCCACTGGAGGCCTTCGGCATTGGGGTCCCGGAGCCGCTTGAAGGTTTTATTCAGGCCCAGGTTTCCGGTGACGCAGATGCCGCAGCCCAGGGGGCCGTGCATAATGACTACCGCGTTCCTGATAGAGTTGAGAATCCCCAGGCTCAGGGTAAACTGGCAGCCCTGGGCCATGGTAAAAGCCCGGGCGGAAAGGTTGGTGCAGCCGTTGGCCATGGCCCGGCCGCAGGTCCGTACCTGGGCGCAGGTACCGCCGAAGGCAATGGAAGCGTGGAGCCGATCTTCCCGGCTGGGCGCGGACTTGGCGTTCAAAAAATCCATACGTAACCTCCAAAAAATAGTTTTAGTAAGATCGGTTCCAAAATTTTTTGGAACCGCCGTAACATCAGCGGCCCATGACCAGGTAAGTGATAATATCCTCGGTCAGGGACAGGCCCCCGGTGAAGCCCGCATAGGCCCGGTTCATGACGCAGCGGCCGGTCAGGGGGAAGGTCACCGGCACCAGGGGGAAGCCGAATTCCTGGGCCATGTCCCGCTCGTGGGAGCTGCCGATGATCACCGTGGGGCCCATGGAATCGTAGTACCGGTTGTTGCGGTTCCGGGGCCAGACCTCCCGCAGGTACTTTTTAACCGACGAGGTATCGGAGTCGAAATACACCGGGGGCTTTAGGGAGGAATCGAGGTTGGCAAACTGGGCGCCCACGGTCTTTTGCTGATCCTCGTCTAAAAGGTCCGTGACCACCACCAGTTCCGGTATCCAGCCCAGCTCGTCGGAAAGAAAACGGGTAAGGGCCGGGGCGTAGCTGGAATCCCCCACCACGATGGCGTAACGCTGCAGGTCCGCATCGTTGTAGATATCCGATATGCGCTCCAGGTAGTTGTAGTAAATCTTTTTTTCTTCGTCGATGACCGCAGCGGTATGGGCCGGATCGATAGCAAGGGCGTTTCCCACGGTCTTTAAGAAGGTCTCCCCCGCCACGGCGCCGATGGGGAAGGGGGTAACGATGTAGGGGATGCCGTGGACATCCTCAAAGTGCCGGGCGCTTTCAACGCCAAAATTATTGGACACGATGATGTTAAGGGCGGCCCTTCCGGCATTTTTAAGGTTATCCAGAGTCTCCCCCTCGCCAAAAAAGGTGTTCACCGTGAGGCCCAGCTTTTCCACAAGCCGCTTGATCTCCCGTAAATTACCCTTCCAAAAAGCGTCCTGGGCGGGAACTATACCCAGGATATTCACCGTCAGGGGGTCCTTTTCTTCGGACCTTTGGATGTAATGATCGATAAAGCCTTTGAACAAAAGTTCGTAGCCCACAAAGGCATTGCCCTTAAAACTGGGGGTGGGAACGGCGATGACCGGCTTTTCGGCGTTTTTGAATTCGGAGACCACCGCCACCGTGTCGTCCCCGATCATGTCCACCATACAGCCGGTGACCACCACGTAGAGGTCCCCGTCCACAATTTCCAGGGTGGACTGGATCTGTTCCCGCAGCCGGGCCTCGCCGCCAAAGACCACGTCCCGCTCCACCACATTGGAACTGGGCAGCGCGGAGCCGCCGCAGTAGCCGCCCCCCAGGTAGCCGGCCCCCGCGTTGAGGGCGGCGTTAATGTTGCCGCCGCAGCCCGCGGACCCGTGGATGATGGTGATGGCCCGGTGCAAGGCGTGAAGGGTTCCCACGGCGCCTCCTAAGGCGCAGGTGTACCGGGGCCTGTCGATAAATTTACTCATACTAACGCTCCTCTCCCCAACAATTTTCTCCGGGAACCGCGGCTCCCGGAATCATGGCTCCTAACCATGCGAAAAGGTCTGTTCCAGTTCCCGGTTCCCGTAAAGCAGGGAGGAAAGGTCCCCCCGGCCGGGAATGCCCACGGCGTCGGCCCGGCAGTGCCGACAGTGGCGGAACACCGGAAGGTAGGCCTCCGCCGCTTCCCGGGCCTGGGCCAACTGGAGGCAGTCCGGTTCCGAAAATCCGGCAAACTCGTACTGGGGAATAAGGGGGATGATATTGATAATCCCCGCCCCGTTTTCCGCTACGGTCCGGGCTATCTCCCCAATATGTTCCCCGTTTATTCCGGGGATCAGTACGATGTTGATCTTGATCAAAAGCCCCAGGGCGGCGGCCTTCCGGATCCCCCGCTTTTGGGCTTCTATCAGAATCGCCGCCCCCTCTACCCCCTCATATTTTTTCCCCTCCAGGATTATATGGGAACAAATCCGGTCCAGGATCGCCGGGTCTACGGCGTTCACCGTCACCGTTAAGGTCCGCACCCCCACCCGGAAAATTTCCTCCGCATAGGGTTCCAGCAGCAGGCCGTTGGTGCTCAGACAGTTGATAAGGTCCGGGTAGGCCCGGTGGATAATATCAAAGGTCTGGAGGGCGTGGCCGGTGGCCAGGGTATCCCCCGGACCGGCGATGCCCGCCACGGTAATTTCCGGGCAAAGCTCCAGGGCCTCCTTTACCTTATCCAGTGCGGCCGCAGGCTTGAGCAGTTCCGCGCTTACCCCCGGCCGGTTCTCGAATTTGTTAAAGGTCCGCTTGCAGAAACGGCACTGGATATTGCAGGCGGGACTGACCGGCAGGTGAATCCTCCCCCGGTTTACGTTGGCCTCCCCGGAAAAGCAGGGATGCCGGCTGCTGATATGCGTGTAGCGTTCGTCGATCTTCGCGGCTCCTAAGCAGCCCATGGTTTACCTCTCTTGGCGGCGTATTAATAACGGCGTGTTAAAACCGCGGCCGTTCCAGTGAATCAAAGAGGGGGGTGGAAAGGTACCGTTCCCCCGTATCCGGCAGCAGGGCCACCACAATTTTGTTTTCGTATTCCGGCCGCCGGGCGATCTGGGCGGCCGCAAAGGCCGCGGCGCCGGAGGAAATGCCCACCAGGAGCCCCTCCCAGGCGGCAAGACGCTGGGCCGCCTCAAAGGCGTCGTTGGTGCGGACCTTGTAGATTTCATCGTAAACGGCGGTGTTAAGCACGTTGGGGACAAAGCCCGCGCCGATGCCCTGAATCTTGTGGGGACCGGGGGCCGAGCCTGAAAGGACCGCCGAGTCGTAGGGCTCCACCGCGATAATTTTTACGGTGGGGTTCCGCTCCTTCAGCACCTCCCCTACCCCGGTGATGGTGCCCCCCGTCCCGATGCCGGCCACAAAGGCCGCCACCTGTCCGTCGGTGTCCCGCCAGATTTCCTCGGCGGTAGTTTTCCGGTGGACCTCCGGGTTGGCGGGGTTGTTAAACTGCTGGGGGATAAACGAATTCGGTATCTGGGCGTTTAGTTCCTCCGCCTTCCTGATGGCCCCCTTCATGCCATCCTTGCCGGGGGTCAGCACCAGTTCCGCGTTCAGAGCCGCCAGGAGCTTCCGCCGCTCCATGCTCATGGTGTCGGGCATCACCAGGATGATCCGGTAACCCTTGGCCGCCGCCACAAAGGCAAGGCCGATGCCGGTATTGCCGCTGGTGGGTTCGATAATAACGCTGCCTTCGTCCAGGCGCCCCTCCTGTTCTGCGGCCTCGACCATGGCCAGGGCGATACGATCCTTCACGCTCCCCAGGGGGTTAAAATACTCAAGCTTTGCTACCACCCGTCCCCGGACCCCCAGGTCCCGGCCGTAGGCGGTCAATTCCAACAGCGGCGTATTTCCGATTAAATCGGTTAACTTGCCGGCGATCCGCACCATTATCTGCCTCCAGATTAAACGTTAAGAAGGCAGGGAACGGCCGCCGGTTTTTCAAATGCGCCGGCAGCCGCCCGTGCCTTCAAATATTTTTAAATACTAAACGTCCCTTACTTAAAAAGAGAATCCGGCACCCCTTCCAGGGCGATAAAGGTAGTCCGGGTCAGGACATCGGGGTCCACATCGTCCCCCACCAGCTTGATCCGCTGGAGGTCCCTGGTGTTGCGGCCTATGGCTATCCGGGCCCCGTCTACCGAAGAACGGTAGTCGTAGGTTTTAAGAATCGCGGCGTTCACCTCAGGGTCCCCGGCGACATAACGCTTTTCCGCCATAAGCCGGGCGGTTTCATCGGGGTTGTTTTGCACGTAGGCCGCGGCCTTCTGGATGGCCCGGACAAATTTTGCCGCGGTCTGGGGATAATTTTTTACAAAGTTAGCCCCCGCCACAATGACGCAGCAGAATTCCTCTTTCAGGTAATCATCGGTGGCGGAATTGATGATCACCCGGCCCTTGCCCTCGCTCTCGATAATATGGGCCGTGGGGTCTCCCTGGGCGATGGCGTCCACCTGTACCCGTTCCAGGGCCAGGGGCAGGTCAGCGCTCTGGTAAATGACCCACTCCACCTCCAGGTTATCGGCGCTTACCCCGATACCCAGTTCCGCCAGGTAGCGCTGGGTGATAACCGTACCGCTGGCGGCCATGCCGGTGGTGCCGATCTTCTTCCCCTTTAAGTCCGCCGGACCCCTAATCGGCGAGTCCGGCCGGACCAGCACCTTCACGCATCCGGTATGGAGGCCCAGGGGGATCTTAACCTCCAGGCCGTTGGCCAGGGGCTGAATCAGGGTAGCCAGGAGGTTATTGGTCACGTCAATCTGGCCGGTGGTTAAGAGCAGGTTAGTCTGCCCCGTATCCACCTGAACCTCGTCCCATTTAAGGCCCTCCTCCTCGTAGAAACCCTTTTCCTGGGCAATAAAGAAGGGGGCGCTGCAGAGGCCCACGGTAACCCCCCGCCCGATTTTTACCACATAATCCTCTTCCGCCACGGAAGAATCCGTTTTTCCCCTGGCGTAGACACCGGGTAGTGTTACTGCGGCCAGAAGAAGCACAAGAAAGCATTTTTTCATAAAGCTCTCCTTCTCTTTTTATATAGACCCTCCGCTATTCAGATTTAACGGAAGGGGGATCCCCTCTAAAAACCTACAGGTAGTATTGCAGTTCCTGCCGGGCGCCGGCGAAATGCAGAATCTGGAGTATCTTCGCCCGCAGTTCCAGAAAGTCCGGATCGTCCCGTTGGCGGGGGCGGCCCATTTCCACCCGGATAACCTGTTCTATCTTGGCGGGCCGGGCGGACATGACCACAATCCGATTGGCCATATAAATAGCCTCGTCCACATCGTGGGTCACCATCACCGTGGTCATGCCCCGGCGCTCCCAAATTTTAAGAATCTCGTCCTGCATGTTCATCCGGGTAAAGGCGTCCAGGGCCCCCAGCGGTTCGTCCAGAAGCAGGACCTTGGGGTTATTCACCAGGGCCCTGGCCAGGCTTGCCCGCTGGGCCATGCCGCCGGAAAGGTGGTGGGGGTAAGATTTTTCAAAGCCCTCAAGACCCATGAACTTGAAAAATTCCGGGATATTTTCCCTTTCCCGCTTGTAGACCCCCCGGGCCCGCAGGCCGAAGGCGATGTTTTCGTAAATAGTCTTCCAGGGGAACAGAGTCGGGTCCTGGAACACCAGGCCCCGCTCGTAACCGGGGGCGTGGATAGACTCGTCGTCCAGGCGCAGCTCCCCGCTGTCCGGCTGAATAAGGCCCGCGATAAGCCGCAGCAGGGTAGATTTACCGCAGCCGGAAGGCCCGATAAGGGAAATAAATTCCCCCGGATTAAAGACCAGATTGATATTGTCCAGCACCGCAATGTCCGGCCCGTCAACCTGGGGAAAGGTTTTCCGCACGTCCTTTATCCGGATAGTTCCTTGTTCCGCTGTTTCCATAGTTTTACTGTTTCCTTATTTCACTTTTTTGGCTCACCACCGGATCGTTCCCTTCTGCCAGCTTAAAACCCGGTTCCTTATCCTGAACTGGATATTGATCAGGAGGGAAAAGGTCAGGGCGATCACGATAAGGGCCGCGTAAACCTGGGAATAGGCCATGGTTTCCCGCTGCCAGTTGATGTACCAGCCGATGCCGAATTTGCATCCGATCATCTCCGCCGCCATAAGGGTCAGGAAGGATGAGGAGGTGCCGTTAAAAAGACCGGCGAAAATATTGGGGGCCGCCGCGGGCAGGGCAATGGAAAGCACATTCCGCAGAGTCCCCGCCCCCAGGGTGCTGGAAACCTCAAAGTAGCTTTTCCGCACATTGAGGATCCCCGAACTGGTAAGAATGGTGGTGGGAAACCACACCCCCAGGGCGATAAGGAACAGGGCCGCGTCGGTGGCCCGGGTAAAAACCACCAGGGCAATGGGAATCCAGGCCGTCGAGGGAATGGGCCCCACGATGCGGATACAGGGCATGATCCAGTAGTTCCAGCGCTGGCTCCAGCCGATAAGAGTCCCGGTCAGGACCCCCACAAAGGCCCCCAGGAAGAAGCCCCCCAAAAGGAGCCGCAAAGAGTAGACCAGACAGCGGAGCATAAAAAACCAGTCGTTAATAAAAACCTGGACAATCCGCTCCGGCGCGGGAAAGTAGAGGCTGGGGATCAGGCCCAGCTTCAGGGTGATCACGTTATAGAGCCCCAGGACCAGGAAGGCCGCACCCAAAAACCAGGATTTATACACCAGCTTTTCCCGCCGTTTCCGGTTAAACACGCTCACCGCCCCGTACAGCCCCAGAACCCCGATAAGGATGTACAAAAAAATCGTGAAGTAGGGCAGCTCCTTAACCCGGTACCCCGGATTAGTCGGCGTCAGGGTATGGACCAGCAGGTTGACGGCCAGGGCCGCCAGGGGGATCAGCACCCGCCAGTCAAAGAAAAGCTCCGGGCCGGACCCTTCCGGGACGGTCTTTTCCGCCGAAACCACCCCCCGGCTTTTAAGGATTCCCGTTAAATTTCCGCTCTTTAACAGCTCAGACATACCGTTTACCTCTCTTCTGCGGCGTAATTCCTACTATACATATCTGTTTTATATAATAGAATTCCGATCGTTTTTATAGGTTATAGGCTTTCAAAGGCCCTGTCAAGGGTTTTGAAAAATTTTTAAAAAAATTTATTGGACGAATGGGGTCCCGGCTGCTCAGGGACGGCGCTGGTCCAGGGGCAGGTAGTCCAGCCGGGGCTGAACGCATTTATAGGCGGGGCGGATTATCCTGCCGCCGGCCACAATTTCCTCCAGCCGGTGGGCGCACCAGCCCGCCACCCGGCTTACCGCAAAGAGGGGGGTGTAGAGTTCCGTGGGGATCCCCAGCAGCTTGTAGACAAAGCCGGAGTAGAAATCCACGTTGGCGCATATCTCCTTGTCCGAACCCTTGACCTTCCTAAAAACCCCGGGGCTAAGCCGCTCTATCAGCCGGTAGAGGTTGAATTCCCTGACCAGCCCCTTCTCCTCCGCCAGGAGGGCGGCCTTGTCCCGGAGCAGGATGGCCCGGGGATCGCTCTTGGTGTACACCGCATGGCCCTGGCCGTAGATGAGCCTGGAGCCATCGTAGGCCTCGCCCCGGAGGATGGACGCCAGGTAGGCGGAAACCTCTTCCTCGCTCTCCCAGAGCTTCACGTTGGCCTTAATGTCCTCCATCATCCCCATAACCTTGATGTTGGCCCCCCCGTGCTTTGAACCCTTGAGGGATTCGATCCCCGCGGTGATGGCGGAAAAGGTATCCGTATCCGCGGAGGAAACCAGGTGGACCGCAAAGGTGGAATTGTTGCCCCCCCCGTGTTCCGCGTGGAGCACCAGGGCCAGGTCCAGAATCTCCGCCTCCAGCCGGGAGTAGGTCTGATCCCGGCGGATAAGGGAAAGCAGGGTTTCCGCGGTGGAATTGGAGGACTCAGGCAGGTGGATGACCAGACTGTCGTGATCGAAGTAATGCTTCTTGGCCCGGTACGCATAGGCCGCAATGGTGGGAAAGCGGCCGATAAGTTCCAGGCACTGGCGGAGTACATTTTCCGGGGACTTGTTCTCCGGGTCTTCGTCGTAGGAGTAGAGGGTCAGTACCGACCGGGCCAGCTTGTTCATGATGTCCCGGGAGGGCAGCTTCATGATGGAATCTTCGGCAAAGCTCTTGGGCAGGGTCCTGCTGTTCCCCAGCAGGGCGGAAAAGTCATCCAGGGCCTTTTTATCCGGGAGCCGCCCAAAGAGCAGGAGGTAGACCGCCTCCTCAAAGCCAAAACGCTGTTCCGCGGCGGCGTGCCGCACCAGGTCCTCCACGTCGTAGCCCCGGTAGTAGAGCCGCCCTTCCTGGGGGACCTTTTCGCCCTCGTCGATGATGTAGCCGTGGACATCCCCAATCCGGGTAAGGCCCACCAGCACCCCGGTGCCGTCGGCATTGCGGAGTCCCCGTTTGACATTGAACTTACCGTAGAGGTCCGAATCAATGTAGTCGTTACCCGTAACTTCGGATAGATATTCTTCCGGCTTTTTCATAATTATGCAGATTTATACCATATTTTGCATTTTTATGCAATAGCCCCGGGAACCATGGCCCGGTTTCGAAAGAATCTTACGATATTTCCTTTCTTAGGTAACTAAAGGCCCGCTCTATGGTCCACCCGATAGGGTAATCGGCCTCGTAGGTATCCCCGTAAAGGCCAAACTTCTTAACCTGTTCATTTCCGTCGCTATAACCGTCATACCGCCGATCCAGGTAAAAATTCGACAGGGACACGGCCCGACCATCATAGAAAACAACGAAAAACAAAAGAACACTTTCCGCTTTTCTTAAGACCGTATCCATAGGCTCCTCCGTTTTTTGAAAATCTATGGAGCCGCTGCTGTTACTGGCGCGGGTCCAGCAAAGAACCGTGACCGGCGCCTTTGAAACCGCGGGGCCCACCAGCCTTGCGGCCAAGCCCTTGTCCCGCCTTTTGTCACCGACGTTTTCCTGAAATTTCAGGCTGGCGGTTTTAACAAATTCATAGGCCCCCTCTATGGTCGAAAAGGTCTTTTCAAAATCGCTGGCGGGGAAAAAGTAGTCAAAATCGTGCGCCTTCGCCAATTCATTGTACCCCCCGCCGCCACCGGACAGGGACGCGCATCCGGTCAGTGCAAAACCCGCAAGGACCGCAAGCATACCGCAGAACATAGTCTTCATACATTACCTCCTTGAATTTTAGGTTTGTTAACAGCGGCTATTATACCTCATCTTTGATTTCTTGTCACATAATACCTGTTTGTCCAGAGGTATTCTTCATAGCCAATGTGTTTTTAGGGGAGGATTAAGGTAAGCATAACTGGGGACAGCTTTCCGGTAAAAGATACCGTACCATAAATGAAAAGCACCGTATCCTGCCTACTGTGTAGGATACGGTACTTGACTAGGGAAATCTTATTGATTGGAATCCTCAATCAAATTCATCAGATTGCTGACCTGGGCGGTTTGCTTAGCGGCTTCATCGTTATAGTACTGCCAGATTCTCTCGGGATGATAGTCAGCCATGCCAGCGATAAAGGCGTCCCGCTGCCTTACAAAATCGGTATCATCCTTGGCCATAACAACCTTCAGGAAGTTCTTTAGACGGTAGGCGCTCAAATCGTCGATATAGCTCTTAATATCGTCAGGAGGGGTCCCGAAAGACAGCAGATTATAGCCGGTGGTAATTGCCGCTTGGGATTCATAAACTTCGCGTTGGGAACTCTTGCCATAATGGGCTATAAAATCTTTAAGGGTATTATTCATCCTTGCCTGCATGGATTCGTCTGAGAAAAAATATAGATCCATAGGGACACCACTGACCGGATCGATAGCTCCATCCGCATATCCCGAGTTAAATCGATAAATGCGCGTACCTGTAGCCCTCATAAATACTTTGTCTGACCGGTCAGATCTCAGGTACTCCGTGGTAGGCGTCGGCCTGCCGTTCACCCTGGTCCAGTTTTTTCCCTCAATACCGTTACTAGCGATCAGGCTAAACTCGTAAGTTGAACAGTAATCAAGGAACTCAATAATGCGTTCGGGATTCTTCGTTTTTGAGCTGATAGCATATCTCCGTTCACCCCTAAAATTGTTAGTAAAGCGGTTTTCAGTTCTATGACTGAAGGAGGGAAGGGAAATATACATCCTCTCATTACCCGGAATATTGGAAAACCCCATATTCGCAGGACTGGTGTTCCAGGCCGTAGTTGCGAACATATATCTACCATCTTTTACCCTGGCAGAATACTCGTCATGCTTCATAGTGACAATATCAGGATCGAGGAGTCCTTTCTGGTACAGCTTGTTGAAAAACCACATATTTTCCCAATAAGGGCTATTAATACTGGTCATATTGTTGTACATAACCGGAGTTGAATTAGCAAGATCAATAATGAAGGTCCCCCCATATCCATCCACAGGGGTACTTACCCCTACAGGATCTAACACCCAGTACATAAGCTGTTCGCCCCATTGACCTTCTCCATACCAGTATCCAGCACCGTAAGTCTTCTCACCACTGATACTGGTCGGACAAGCTGCGACCATCTTCTCAAGGGCATCGGGTAGATCACGGAAACTATCTAGTTTCGGATATCCGGCCTTCTTGTAAGCATCCCAGAGGATGTAAAAACCGAAGTTGGGCTCAAGACCATTGTCCCAACTCCCCTTGTTCATACCCCAAACGTAAAGCCCACCGTCGGGAGAATAGGCCGACCCCCTGTAATAGGCCATCATGGGCGCTTGTTTTTTATCACTCATTGAGTAAGGCGCATAGTCTTTCAGATATGGGTCCACGTTTATTATTTTTTTAGTTGAAAGCAAAGTAGAGAGCAGGGTGTCATCAATTTGGAACAAGTCCGGCAGATCATCAGCCGCCAGCAGAGTCGCCAGGCGGGTATGGGCATCGGCGTCACTTACGGTGATCATTTCAAGGGTAATGTTGAATTTCTCTTCCAACATCCGTGTAACCGGATCGGTCCATCTGCCGTCAGGCTCGGCGTTCTCAAAATGCGCCAATATCGAAAATGACACGGGTTTTGAGTAATCCCCGGGTCTTGCTCTGGCACTCTGGGCGGCTTGCTGCCGATTTCCCGCACCCCATACGAAGGTGGCCAGTAGGGTCAACGACAAGAGTAACAGTGATTTTTTTCCTTTCATTCTACCCTCCAAAAATATAATATTTCATGCTTTAGCCTTTTACGGCGCCAAGCATAATTCCTTTTGTAAAATACCTCTGCATGTACGGATACACCAGCAAGATAGGAAGAACAGTGATAAAAGTCATAGCCATCTTCAGGGTAGTAGGCGTTACCTGCACCGAAGCCCCGCTAAAACTACCGTTCACCATACTGATAGATTGAGAGCGCAAGTTTAGATATAGAAGGTACTGCAAACAATGAAGATTCCTCGCTTTACCCCCAAGCATATAGAAAAAATCGTCAGCCCATGTATTCCACTGATTAACCGCTGCAAAAATAATGATGCACGCCAGAATGGGCTGGGCCAGTGGAACAATGATCCTGAAGTAGATTGCCAAAATTCCTGCACCATCGATTTCCGCCGATTCCCAAACCGATGCTGCCATGGATTCTATGTAGGTCTTTATCAAAATGATATAATAAGCTGACACGGCATAAGGTAATATGTACACCAAAAAATTGTTTCTAAGTCCCAGCCTTGCGATAAGTAGATACATCGGAATAAAACCGGCATTGATATACATTGTAAAGATAATAAATCGGTAGATAAATTTCTTTAAGATCATCTGACGTCTGGTGATAATATAACTTACAAAACTAGAACATAATGTCGTAACCAGGGCGCCTATAACCGTGCGAGCAATGGAAACCAGAATAGCTGAGCCTATTCCTGAAATCTCACTTAAGTTTTGATATGCGTCAAATGTCAGTTCCTCAGGAAGAAAGTATACGCCATTTGTGATAGCAGCGGAAGAAGAGAGGGAATTGATAAAAACATAGTAGAGCGGGTAGATGCACACAAAGGCGAAAATTCCCAGTATAAAAATATTAGTGATGTTGAGCACTGGGTTGATGTAATCCAAGCCATATTTTTTCTTCACCATGTCTTCCTATCCTACTTAAAAAATTGATTCTCCCCTGATCAGCTTTGAAAGAAAATTCGCTATAGTAAGGAGAAAAACGCTTACCAGGGATTTAAATATACCTATAGCTGTAGCGAAGGCGTATTCCGATTTCTCTATGCCCATGCGATATACATAAGTGTCAAATACTTCCAACACGTTCCAGGTAAGGCCGTTTCCGAAAAGCCAATATTGCTCAAATCCATTGGAGAGTAAGTTAGATATAGCCAGGAGAAGTAGTACAAAGTAGGTTGATGAGATGCCAGGAAGGGTAACATGGATGATTTTTTGAAATCCGCTAGCACCGTCAACATCGGCGGCTTGGTAGAGCTCCGGATCAATTCCCGAAATAGCCGCCAGATATATGATAGCCGCATACCCGGTGCTCTTCCATGCCCCGATAAGAGGCTGTATAATCCAAGCTATTCTTGGGTTGATCAGGGGGCTTAAGGGTTCGGAGATGAATCCAAGGCTTAGAAGAAATTTGTTAAGACCGCTTTGGTCAGCACCTATCAGATAAAAGACAATTGAATAGATCAGTATCCAAGAGATAAAATTAGGAATTGACGACAGGGTTTGGATAACCCGGGAATAAGAGAGCATACGTACTTGGGAAATCATAACGGCGAACACCACAGGTACAACGGAAAAGGCAATATTGATAAACGAAAGCGCCAAGGTGTTCCGTAGGGCTATCCAAAAATCACTAGACAGAGAAAACGCCCGTTGAAAATACTTAAACCCAACAAATGAAGATTGGAATATTGGTATCCCGGGTTTGTAGTTCACAAAGGCCATGGCCCAGCCAAAAATGGGAATATAGTTGAAGATGATTACCATCATCATAAAAGGAGAGATGTAAGCTAAAAGAATCAAGCCAGTTTTATGCTGTTTGATTAAGGACATCTTTTTTATTTCGGGGGAAACTCTATTCATGGGGTACCCCCTCCGGTACGCCAAATTATATCAAAACCATTCAACAAGACGACTAGATAAAAGGCATACAACAGTTTCCGCCGAGTAAGTATTTCTGGAAAAAAAATTGTACCGACTAGAGCGTGTTTACCGTAAATATTATGCAGATAACATGGGGGGGGGGGGGGGTAATTCATTATTATACAAGGAGTTACAAAATCTTGATAACAAAACAATACCTCCTCATCAATGATTCCAATATATCATGCTATTCTGAAACTTGTCAAGCATAAATGCAAGAAAAAAGAAAAACAATAGGCAATTAGTCCCGGCGTACCTTTTAATCAATAACCACAGTCCCATACCATACCTCTACCCCATTGAATGACGATTGAGAATCCTCCTCCCTATTAAACTATCAGAGATACGTTTCGGTTTCTACATCTGCATTATACTCTCCCAACGGGGTCCAGTAGAGTTTACTTTAGAGCTCCAGTGAAGTGTTTTTTCACGATCTCATAAACCGGTTTCGGCTCCTCATTGTTATAGCAGATGCCCCAAGCTGTTTCACAGCAACAATCTTTGGCGTGGCAGTTCCAGCATTGGTCGTCATCACTCCAACAGTAGATAATGGCACCGCAGATTTGCGGATGGGCCAGCATCTTGCCCAGGACTTCGTCGAAAAACGCCGCCTGTCCTTCAGGGGTGTGGCGATAGATCTTACTACCCCCAGGCCATTTTTTAAGGATGTGGGGCATCTGAGACAGAATGTTTTTACCCCAATCTTCTTCCGGACTTTTCAAGATCACTTCGCTTAGATGGTAAGGAGCCAGATCTAGGAAAGCCCTGGGGCTCTCTTTAACCTCCTGCAGATCCCGGAAACCCATACTATTAAAGTATTTCTGGACATCTTCATGAGTAAAAATAGTTCCCGCCGAGGCGAAGCCGAACTCCTGCACAAGAATCGGCAGCTTCGTGAGTGCATAGGCTTCGTCCACCTCGGCTATCATAGTGTCAGGTTCCCCATCCGACCATGTTCCTTTGTAGGTGTCGAGGCCGAAAAAATCTTCCCCGCACTTGTAAGACTGAATAGTATGAACCATCGTAACCGCCACCGAGTTGCCAAGACCGGCTGTGTTATACCCGCAGACAGCGCCGGGATCCCCTCGCTTTATCCCCTCTATACCGGCGACAATGAATTTTGGAACCTGTTCCATGGTGATAGGAATACGGAAATGAAATACGTTGAGCTCGTTGGAAACCTGCCAGCCGGGTTTATAGGTTTTCAGGTCAGATCCGATAAACTCACATATCTCCCGTACCTTGTCAAACCAGCCTGAATCATCGAAGTCGATACCGAATTCGGCAAAAGCTTTCGGGTTGGGAGAAATGCACATAGACCTGAGCCCCTCATCGTTATAGTTTTTGATGTTATCGCGGAACCCCTTGTATACTTCACTTAGTACTCCGATCTTCCCCTTTTCGTAGGGGAAGGGAACATCAACCCGGACATAGTTGAGCCCGGCTTTTTTTATCAAATCAGTTCTCTTATGGGGATGACAGATTCCGGCTATAAACCCGCCGGTTTTTGATAAAATTCTCATGGCAGTAAAATTCTCCTTGTGATGAAATTATTGTTTTATAATAAATCCCGAATCCATAAATTGTCAACATTTTAAATCAAAATGTTGGCAATTTAAGAAAATAGTAGACATATCATTATCAAAATAGGCCCAATAGGCCTAAATTTAACCGAATGTGTATGAAATAGTATACGATTTGATTAAATTTCTGCTCTTTTTAAAGTCTTAACCCCTTAAGTTGTTGACATTGTTCTCACCCCCTACTATGGGAGTAGATGCCCGCCATCACGCCACCTGGTCAGCCTTTCATATGCAACCCCGAACATTAGGGTACGACTCCTTACGATAAGCCCTGCACCATCGACCGAGCCTTTGCAGGCCTTGAGGGAAGACCGGAAAAAGCTCGCCGCCAGGGGGACAGGCGACACAAAACCTGGTTTTCTTGAAATTGGCACGGTCCATCACAGTGGATAACGGAATGCGGGGGAGTTTGCGGACAGAGGCCCGACCTCATCCTGGACGCCACCGATGTCTGTTCCAGGTGGTTCGAACTCCGTCCCCTCCTCAATAAAGCCCAAAAATAGGTCATAGAAGCCCTCCCCTTCCTGGGCATTGCCAATGATAATGGCAGTGAATTCATTGACCTTGCCCTGGAATCCTAGGGCGATACCAACCGTATCACCCTTACCCATCCCTACAAGAAAAACGACAACTGCTTCGCCGAAAGGCAATCGTCCCTCGTTACAGTTGCCCTTGAGAATATCTAGCTACGGTTAGATTTATTATTATGAAGCATTACGGACTGCTGTCCTGGACTTTAGCGGGGAAGTGGCTCTTCCCCTCCTTCTCTGATCGTAAAATGCCTTAGTCTTTATAACCTCTGAATAACAACTTTAAACATATTACCATCATGATCATCGGTGAACTCTATATTAGGGCATTCTTTTATAGCCCTAATAATACCGCTTCCCAAACCACGATACGGCAGTATTCTTGTTGCAAATGAAGCCAATACCGGATTTCTGATATTTGAGTTGCCTTTTTTTATATTCGCCACGGTTAAATTAGGCAAATGCCCAGGATTAATAATTTCTATTCTATTTGTAAAAATAAATATTCTTATAGGCGCTGAAATAAAGTAATCCCGGTGAATAAGAGCATCGACTACTATTTCTTCAAGGGCAATTCTTGGGATTTCCCATACTCCGATAGAATTGACACTTTGACCATTCTGAACATGCTTAAGATTGGCATCAAAGAAACTCATGCATTTTAAAAACATATCGGACATTTTACCGGATATTTCCCGGCTGTCCAAATATTCGGATTCATGAATCTCATTCCCGGGATAGTATATCGCCTTTACGACAAAGGCCGACAGTTTAAAAACAGGATTTTTTGAAAACAACAGGACCCCTGTAATGTTCAACTTCCCGTCTTCCATTAAATTCATATTTTGTAAAATATTCTGCAGCGCCGTACCTGTGGAATCAACAGAATCACCAAAATCATTCTCCAGGAAATTCTTAAAATATTCGGTATCAAGTTCCGATAACGTCATATCATGTACCGGTACTTCGTCGGCATGTACCAGCGACGCGCTTTGAAATATACGCTGTATCTCTTCTCTTGATGTTGCGGTTTCCATTGTCCCCTATCCTCCACTATTGGCTTACGCGCCGTCACCCTCCCGGATCTGGACCCGGCGGATCTTGCCGCTAATGGTCTTGGGCAGTTCCGGGACGAACTCCACAATCCGGGGGTACTTGTAGGGGGCGGTGGTCTTTTTTACGTGGTTCTGGAGTTCGGTTTTTAGCTCCTCCGAGGGGACCCAGCCTTTGGCCAGAACGACGGTGGCCTTGACCAGGGTGCCCCGGTCGGGGTCCGGCACCCCCGTGACCGCGCACTCCAGCACCGCCGGATGTTCGTGGAGGGCGCTTTCCACCTCAAAGGGGCCGATGCGGTAGCCGGAACTTTTGATCACGTCGTCGGAACGGCCCACAAACCAGTAGTAGCCGTCCTCATCCCGCCAGGCCATGTCGCCGGTGTAGTAGATATCATCGTGCCAGACGCTGGCGGTAAGGGCATCGTCCCGGTAGTAGCCGCCGAACATACCCGCGGGCTTGCGCTTATCGGTGTAGACGACGATCTGCCCTTCCTCCCCCATTTCACAGGGACTGCCGTCGTCCCGGATAAGGTCGATGTCGTAGCCGGGGCTGGGCTTGCCCATGGAACCGGGCTTGGGCTCCAGCCAGGGGTAGGTGGCCATGGTAACGGTGAGCTCGGTTTGGCCGTAGGCCTCCCGCAGGGAAAGGCCGGTCTGGGCCTTGAACTGCTCGTAGATCTCCGGGTTGAGGGGCTCCCCCGCCACGGCGCAGTGTTTAAGGGCGGAAAAATCGTACTTGGAAAGATCCTCTTTGATAAAAAAGCGGTAGATCGTAGGGGGCGCGCAGAAGGTGGTAACCCGGTATTTGCTGATAACCTTGAGCATATCCGCGGCAACAAAGCGGTCGAAATCGTAAACAAAGATGGCGGAGCCGCAGATCCACTGGCCGTAGATCTTGCCCCAGGCGGCCTTGGCCCAGCCGGTTTCCGCCACCGTCAAGTGGAGGCCCCCGTCCTGGACGCACTGCCAGTATTGGGCGGTAAGGATATGGCCCAGGGGGTAGGCATAATCGTGGCGTACCATTTTTGGCATGCCGGTGGTCCCGCTGGTAAAGTAGAGGAGCATGATGTCCTCGTTACGGTTGATGTCGGGGGGGCGGCTAAAGCTTTCCGGCGCCGCCTGCAAGCGGGCGTTGAAGTCTTCCCAGCCGGGGGCGGTAAATTGCTTATCGGGGGGGGTATGGACCGAACGGACGAATGCCTTGTAGCGGAGAAAGGCCTTGCCCCCGGCCTTTTCTTTCAGTTTGGCCTCCGCCTCGTCCACATGCTCCATGACCCGCTCGTCGTCCACGCAGATAATCCCCGTCACATCCGCGGCGTCGCAGCGGTAGACAATATCCTTGGGGGTCAAGAGGTGGGTGGCGGGAATCCCGATGGCCCCCAGTTTGTGGAGGGCCAGGAGGACAGGCCAATATTCGTGACGCCGTTTGAGGATCAGCATGACGGGGTCCCCCTTGCCGATACCCGCGGCCGCTAGGGTATTGGCGGCCTTATCGGAGAGCCGTTTCATATCCGCGTAGGTGAAGGAGGCCTCCGCCCCCAATTCATCGCACCAGATCATGGCGGTTTCATGGCCTTTGAGGCGGGCCAGTTCATCCACCACATCGTAGGCAAAGTTAAAATTCGCGGGGATGTTGGGGGAAAAATTACTATAGTAGTTATTGATAAAATCTTCATAGGAATCAAAATCCCGGCGTTTCAGATAACGATCCAGCAGATCAGCTTCGTGTTTTGTGTCACTCACGTTAATGCTCCTATAGTTGGGCGTTCCTTATATGATGATAGCGATGAACCGGGCCCGCTTGCCCCCCAGGGCCTTCATGCCGTGGGGTTCGTTGGAGTCGTAGTAGACACAGTCCCCGGGGCCCAGTTCCATCTCGTGGCCCCCCACTGACATGAGGAGCCGGCCTTCCAGCACATAGTCGAATTCCTGCCCCGGATGGGTGTTGAGGGCCAGGGGCTTGGTTTCGGTTTCGCCGGCCGCCTCCACCAGGAAGGGCTCGGCCTTTTTCTGGTGAAAGTTGTAGGCCAGATTCCAGTAACCGTACATGGGCCGGCGGCTGACCTCCGGGGCTTCGGCGGCCCTGGTAAGGCAAAAGGTCTTGAGCTTGCTGGTCTTGCCGGTGATAAGCTCCGACAGATCCACCTTAAAGCGGGCGGC
This sequence comes from Treponema sp., assembly GCA_031274285.1. Lineage (GTDB taxonomy): Bacteria > Spirochaetota > Spirochaetia > Treponematales > Breznakiellaceae > JAISFT01. The sequence goes on from JAISQJ010000102.1 coordinate 26,846, forward strand.
GATTTCCACCAGGGCGCCGATGGGAAAGTCCTTCTCCCCGGCTTCCCAGGCGGCATACTCCGCACTGTCAAAGCCCAGCTCCCCGGCCAGGGTTTCCCCGGATATTTCCTCGATCTCCCGCAGCACCTTAACCCGCTCGATAATCTCCCGCGATGTTTCGGACATCATAACTCCTATTCCGGGCATATCCGCCCAATCAATATCTGTCAATCAATAGCTGTCCTGAATCTACCATCTGCGGGGGGCCTTGGGGAATACATCGTTCAAAGCGGGGAATGAGCCCCCTAAAAGGTACAGGCCCTTACCGCTGCAAAACCTGTTCCTCGGCCTCTTCTTCGAACTGGCGGGTGTAGAGATCGTAGTAGCGGCCGCGGGCTTGCATGAGTTCCGAATGAAGGCCCCGCTCGATGATCCTGCCGTCATGGACCACCAGGATGGTGTCCGCACCCCGGATGGTGGAAAGCCGGTGGGCGATAACAAAGCTGGTGCGGCCTTCCAGGAGCCGGCTAATGGCGTGCTGGAGGAGCATTTCCATCTCCGTGTCCACGGAACTGGTGGCCTCGTCCAGAATGAAGATCCGGGGGTCCGCCAGCACCGCCCTGGCAAAGGAGATGAGCTGCTTTTCCCCGGTGGAAAGCCGGTCCCCGCCCTCCCCCACTTCCGTATCGTAGCCCTTCTCCAGCTTGGCAATGACCGCATCGGCGTGGACAATCCGGGCGGCGGCATCGACTTCTTCATCGGAGGCTTCCAGCCGGCCATAGCGGATATTTTCCCTGATGGTGCCGGTAAAAAGATGGGGGCTCTGCAGCACATAGCCCAGGGCGCTGTGGAGCCAAAGCTGGCTCCGCTCCCGGTAATCCCGGCCGTCGATAAGGAGCTGCCCGGAGCTGGGCTCGAAGAAGCGGCAGACCAGATTCACCAGGGTGGATTTTCCCGCGCCGGTTTCCCCCACAATGGCCACGTAGGTTCCGGCGGGTACCTGGAGGTTGAAATGTTCCAGCACATTCTCCCCGCCGTCGGGGTAGCGGAAGCTCACGTCCCGAAATTCCACGTCTCCCCGGATAGGCTCCCAGTTTTCCCGCTTGGGATTAAAGGCATCGCCGTATTTTTCGGTAACAGCGTTACGGTCAACGATGCCGGGGACCTGTTCCAAAAGGCCGGACACCCGCTCCACATTGGCCTGGGTGGAAACAAAGTCCGTAAGGATATTGGCGATATTTTGGATGGGATCGAAAAAACCTCCGGCGTACTGCAGGAAGATCGCCAGCACCGAAAGGTCCGCCCCCAGAAACACTATTTCGTAGCCCCCGTAGCCCAGAACCGCGGCGGAGGCCAGGGAACCGATGAACAGCACCAGGGGAATAAAAATTGACCGCAGCCGGGCCATGATATTGGCGTAGCGCCGGTACTCCCCGGTGATCGTCGAATATTCCCCCAGGCTCTGCTCCTCGGCAACCAGCACCTTTACGGTCCGGGCCCCGGTGATCCCCTCGTTCATGGCGCCGGTCATCTTGGAATTGAGGCGGCGCAGAATCCGGTTCACCCCCAGGATCCTCTTTTGAAAAAACCAGGTTGCCAGGGCCAGGGGCGGAATGGTGGCGCAGACGATAAGGGCAAGACGCCAGTGGACCATAAACATGGAGATGATGACTCCCACGCAGTAAAACGCGGACCAGGAAAAATCGATGACCCCCCAGGCCACCAGTTCCCCGATCCTGCCGGTATCGGAGTTGGTGCGGGCCATCATGTAACCCACGGGGGTTTTGTTGTAGTAATCCAGACTGAGCTTTTGGAGATGAAAGAACACCGCGTTTCTGATGGCCCGGACGATCCCCACCTCGGTACGGATTCCAAAGGCCACAAAGAAACGGACGTTGATCCCCTGGATAAGGACCAGGCTTAGGGCCGCGGCCAGGAGTTTCCACATGCCCTCGCTGGACCGGGGCTCGATGTTATGGCGGATGGCGTAGCCCAGGAGCAGGGGGAGCGCCACGTCAATGGCGGCGGCGCTGAGCATGAGGATGGCGCAGCGGATAAGGTTCCGCTTCTGCGGCCCGATGAAGGGGGCCATCTTCTTCCAAACGGCCGCGGAGACCGGTTTGCGGTAATCAAAATCTTCGTAATCGGCCATTTCCCTATACCTTTTTCCCTTCGCCGGTTTTCCCTTCGTCCCCGGCAGCCTGGAGATCAAAGATCCGGCGGTAGGTTCCCCCCCGCTGAAGAAGCTCCTGGTGGGAGCCCAACTCCTCCATCTCCCCGTCCTTGAGGACGAGGATCCGGTCCGCCTGCATCAAGCTGGATATGCGGTGGGAAATAATGATCACCGCGGCATTGGCAACCCGCCCCCTAAGGGCGGCTCGGATTCTGGTATCGGTTTCCGTATCCACCGCGGAAAGGCTGTCGTCAAAGATCATCACCGGGGGGCTTGCGGCCAGCATCCGGGCGATGGCGACCCGCTGCTTTTGACCACCGGAAAGGGTAACGCCCCGCTCGCCGATGACCGTCTCGTAGCTTTCGGCAAATTCCCGGATGCTCCCGTCCACCTGAGCCACCGCGGCGGCCGCGTGGATCTCCTCCAAGGGGAGGGACCCGGTTCCGGCGGCGATATTCTCCCGGATACTCTTGGAAAAGAGGAAGGGTTCCTGGAGGCATAGGCCGATATGGCGGCGCAGATGGCCCCGGGCAATACGCCGGATATCCACGCCGTCGATGGTGATGCGGCCGCAGCCTTCCTCCAGGTCGTAGAGCCGGGCGATAAGGTGTACCAGGGTGGACTTGCCGGACCCGGTGGCCCCCAGGATCGCCAGGGTGCTGCCGGGCTTCAGGGTGAAGGAGAGGTTCCGCAGCACCGGGGTCCCCTGGTAGCCAAAACTTACCTGCTCAAAGCAGAGCTCCCCCCGGATGGGGGGCCGCAGGGCGCCGGGGGGATCGGTCTCCGGCTCCTCCGCCAGAATCTCCCGGACCCGGCCGGCGGAGACCAGGGTCTTGGAAAGCTCGGAGAGGATGCGGCCCAACTGCCGGACCGGCCAGATCATCCAGTTGCAGTAGGTGTAAAAGGCCAGGAAGGTGCCGGGGGAAAGCTCCCCCTGGACGCTGCGGTGGATCCCCGCGGCCACGATGATGGCAAGCTGGAAGCCGCTCATAAAATCCCCGGCCCCCCAAAACAGCCCCAGCATCTTGCCGATGCCGGTCCAGATATCGGCCTGGGCCTTGGTCCGGGCGGAGAACCGCTCCATCTCGTAGGATTCCCTGCCAAAGGCCCGGACCACCCGGACCCCGGTGTAGTTTTCCTGGGCGCAGGCCTGCATGTCCCCCTCCGCGGCGTCGGCCCGGCCGAATTCCTGGGCGACTTTTTTGAAGTAGAGGAGGGAAAACAAAAAAATCGGGGGGATCAGCACCAGGGCCATGAGGGACATGAAGGTGTCCATGGAAAACATCATGACCAGGGCGATGACAAAGACGCCGGCGATCCGCAGCAGTTCGCTCAGGTGGTTTTGAAGGAAATTGCGGATGGTGTCCACATCGGAGGTACAGCGCTGGATAATGTCCCCCGTATGGCAGCGGACATGCCACAGGTAGGGAAGATTCTGGATATGCCCATAGAGGGTGTTCCGCAGCCGCCAGGCCACGGTCTCCCCCATCTCTATACTGGTGTAGCGCCGCAGCACATTGAAGAGGCCGGAGACCAGGGCCGCGGCCAGGGTAAAGAGGGCGCAGACCCACAGATTCCGCCGCAGGAAGGAGACGCCCCCCAGGGCCTCCACCAGGGCGGCGACAAAGGCCGGGGCCTCCAGGGGCGCCTTCCCGATAACCGAGTCCACCGTGTAGCGGATGATCTGGGGGGAAATGAAAGAAAAGACCACGGCGCCGATGGTGGCGATGCAACAAACGACGGCGGCAAAGGCCCGATCCCCCGCCGCGGCCGCAATCATGGCGGGACGGCTTTTCTTCCAGGGCAGATCGGCGGCAAAGGAATGGTTTTTCAAGGTTTAATCCGCACTTCCCCGCAGGGCCAGGGCCAGCTCTTTCCACACCAACTGGTCCCGTTCCGCAAGGGCGCGGAATTCTCCCTGCCGGCCGTAGGCGGAAAGCTCAATAAACTGATCGATCCGCCGCTTAAGATCGGTGAATTTACGATCCTGAAATTCGGTAAGCCAGGGGGGAATCTTCTTCCAGGACTCCAGGAGTCTGCCGTAGTGGGGGGCGCAGAGTCCTTCCGACCGGGTAAAAACATCTCTGAGTTCCCGTTCCTCCGCGCTGTCCCCTCCGGCGCCGGCCAGGAAGCCCAGGTATTCGGTTTCGATGCGGTCCCGCTCCACGCAGATGGGACAGCGTTCCCTGCGGCGCCAGGGCTTCCGGCTCTTAAACGAATCCAGCCGCTCCTCCAAAACATCCCGGCCCAGGATGGCCACCGCCAGGCCGTCCCGAAAGGACTCCAGATTCCGGGAGTGGTGATTACAAAAGCCCCCGGCCAGGCGGTGGGCATGGCGGAAGCTCCGGTCCGAAACGTGCTCAAAAAGCATGTTGTCGATGTAACGGTCCGCCCGGTCCGTCACGATTCTGCAGAGGGGACAGCCGGGTTTTTCGCAGGCCTTTTCCAGTTCAAAAAAATTGATGTGCTTATCTACCGCCATAATCGATCTACCGTGCCGTCCTCCCGGCCAATGTAAACCAGGGGACCCTTCAATTTTAAGGGACCGCCGGCAAAGAAACCATTCTCCACCACTCCGGGAATCAGGTTGATCCGGGTTTCCATCTCGGCGGGGCACACCGCTTCCCGGAACAGGATGTCCAGGATCAGATTGCCGTGCTCGGTGATCACCGGCCCGGCCTTGCGGAGGGCCTCCCGCAGCTTTACCGAGGCCCCCAACTTTTCCAGGGCCCCGGCGGCCGCGTTTCGGGCCTCGGGGATTACTTCCACGGGCACGGGAAAGCGGAGCCCCAGGCTGGAGACCAGCTTGCCCTGGTCCGCCACCACGGCGTAGGACGCCGAATTATAGGCCGCCAGCTTCTCTATCAGCAAAGCCCCGCCGCCGCCCTTTACCAGGCGCTGCTCCGGATCGATCTCGTCGGCCCCGTCGATGGTAAGGTCCAGCCCCCCGGCCAGTTCCGGGGAGTTAAGGGCATAGTGGGGGATCCCCAGGGTTTCGCATTCCAATTCGGTCTGAAAACTGGTGGCAAAGACCCGGAGACCCTTCAATTCCCCCGCCGCATACCGTGCGCCGACCCGGCGGATCACGTACAGGGCGGTGGACCCGGTGCCCAGCCCCAGCTTCATGCCCGGTTTCACCAGATCATCGGCGGCGCGGACGCCGGCCAGCTCTTTCATACCTTGGGAATCCATAACACCGCCTTAAAAGGTAACCCGGTTCAGCAGGGCCGGGGGAAAATCCCGCTTGAGAAACTGGGTATACTGATACCGGGCCTGCCGGATAAGCATATCGTAACCATTGAGAACCGGACAGCCCGCCTGGGCGGCGCGCCGGAGCAGGGGAGTCCGGTCAGGCTCGTAGATCAGGTCCATGACTATCTCCCTGCCCGTAAAGGAATACAGTTCCAGGGGGTCCCTGTCGGGGTTCCCCTCCATCCCCGCGGGGGTGGTCTGGATGACGATGTCGGCAAATTTTCCCATCAGGTTCACCCCCCGCTCGTCCAGGCCCCCCCACTGGAACTTGTAGAGGCCGGCCAGGGTCCGGGCCTTCGTCAGGGTGCGGTTCAGGATCAGGGCCTTGGCCCCCAAGCGGTACAGTTCCGCGGCCACTGCCCTGGCGGCCCCCCCGGCGCCGATGACCGTGACCTTTTTCCCCCTTAGGCTGGTAATGGGCTTGGCCCTTTGGCCCCTGGCCTGGCCTGGGACCTTTCCGGCCTTGTCAGGCCCCCCCGCGGCCAGGACGTTCATAAAGTTTAAGAGGGAATCGGAAAAGCCCCTCATGTCCGTGTTGGTTCCCCGCCAGCCCTGGGGTCCCTGGGTGATGGTATTGCAGGCCCCGATCAGCTCCACCTCATCGGACATGGAACCCAGGAAGGCCGTGACCTTTTCCTTGTAGGGGACCGTCACCGATACGCCGCTGAGTTCAAGCTCCCCGGCCAGGGCTATAAAATCCGCCAGGGAATCCGCGGGAAAGGGCACGTAGACCGCATCGGTATACTCCATATCGAACACGGTGTTGAAGAATCTCGGGGACCCCGTAACCTTGAGGGGATAGCCCACCACGCCGAACACCTTGGTCTCCGCGGTGATGCCGCGGAAACGGTAGAGTTCCACCAATTCCCGGGGCGATAGCTGGCCGGGGGCCGCCTGGGGGGTGTCTTCCTCCCCGGCGCTGGTATAGGTAATCAGGGAACCAAGTTTTTCCGTCAGAATCCGGCTAAAGGTCCCGTAATGGCCCATGCAGAGGAAGATCTTGTCCGTCCGCCCCTCCGCCTTGGCGGCCCTGACCAGGGCCAGGGCATCGGCGGATCCCCGGGCCATGACGGCGATTTTGGCGATCTCGTCCCCCACCCGGCGGAGTTTCCGCAGCTTCCCCGGAATGTCCGCGTCCATCCCCTCAAGATTGTGGGAAGATCGGATGATCCGGGTACCAAAGGTCCGGGCCGCCTCTTCCAGGCTTGGAACGTCCAGGTCCTCCTCCAAATCGATATAGGCAAAATTCTTCCGCCGGTCCGCCTCCGCAAAGGCCAGGCCCTGGGACAGGAGTCTGATCCGGGAACTCTCCCCCTCGGTGAAGCGCCCCCCCTCCAAATCGCGGCGGATGGTCAGGATCACCGGAATCCCCGCCTGCTCGGGGAAACGGCGGATCAGGAAACGTTCATTGGGGTCAAGACAATCGACCCGCAGCTCCGCTATATCGGCGTAGCGCCGGTTCTTCTCCAGAATCTCCAGATCCCTGGCGATGGTCTTGGCGGTGAGGCATAAACATATCTTTGCCACTTGGGACTCCTGATGCGGGGCTAAAAATCGCTGCGGTACACAAAGATGCCGCTTACCAGGCCCGAATCCATGTTCACCCGCAGGCTTACGGGCCAGGGCCGGTTGGAAAGCTGAAGGATAAAGCAGTCTTCCCCCTCCCGGACCCCCTCCCCCAGGGCCAGGACCACCAGCTCCCGCCGGTCCCCCACCCGAATCCCCCGGGCCGAGGGTATGCCCAACTGCCAAACCCGGTCCCGGAAGATGTAAAAATCCCCCTGGGGGTAGACCAGGACCACGTCGTCCTGCCAGACTTCTCCCCCCCGGACCGCGTGGACCGCCTGGGGAACCCCGAAACGGGCGTAGAGGTCCTCCAGGGTAAGGCCGATAAGGGTCTCGGGCGCCGGGGGCGATTCCCCGCCGCCGCTTGAACCGGGGTTTTGGGCGAAAAGGCGGAGGCTGATACCGGCAAGCAGCAGCAAGCAGGCCGCACCGGATGAGGTGCGGGAACGGAAGCGAGCCATCATCTTACTTTACCTGAGCCCGCGGGAGCCTGCAACCCTGGGCCGGTTTACAGGTCTAAAGGTCAATGCTGCGAAACGTAGAAACCCTGGGGGAACTGTGCCTGGCGGGGGCGGAACACTATAAATCCCGAAAGGTCCTGGAACTGAGCCGGGGGGATCGGCTCCTGGAAACGGTGAATTTCAGGACCCTGGCCCAGCGGTCCCTCCAACTGGCGGGGCTTTTCCACAGCCTGGGCCTTGAGCGGGGGAGCCGGATCATGATCCTGGCGGAAAACCGCCCCCAGTGGCCCATGGCGGTCTTCGGCGCCGCGCTGGCGGGGATGGTCTCCCTGCCCGCGGTACCGCGGCCCCCGGCGGGCCGGGAAGCCGGGGAATATTTCCGGGAACTGGGCCGGGAGGCCGGCGTTAAGGCCCTCTGCGTCACTGAAGGAACCGAGGGGCTCGCCGCAGGAGTGGACAGCGGCCTGCCCCGGATCTACCTGGACAGCCCCGGCCCTTACTGGACCGGCATCCGGGCAGCCATGGGGGGCCTTTCAAAATGGCTGCCCCTGGCCCGGCCCGCCCTGCCAAAGACCGGCGGCCTGCCGCAGGAAGGCGGGGATGCGGTGCTCTGGCCCGACGGGACCAGGGATTCCCACCGGGAACTCCTGTCCCTGGCGGACCAGGGCCTGCGGCTCTTTCCCAGGGACCGGCTCATCTCCGTGTCGCCACTGGCGGAAAAGGGGGCCTTTGTCCTGGCCGTCCTGGCCCTGGTCTCGGGCGGCGCCTCCCTGAGCTTAACGCTGCCGGAAACAGAACATCCGGAAACAGAACAGATGGAAACATCTGACGGGAGCGGGGACCTTAGCGCCGAATCATTGCTGCGGGCCGTAGAATTACTGCGGCCCACCGTGCTGATTGGGGACGGAAGCTTTCTGGAAGCGGTGTACCGGGGGGAGGCGGCCCCCATTGCCGAGGGCCCCCTGGGACGGAACCTGTTCACCCGGCCCGCAGCCCTGCGCCTTGGGGGCCGCAGATTTATTAAGGCCCTGGGGGGGAACCTCCGCTACTTCGGCGTAACCGGGCCCGCGCTCAGGGCGGAACTGGAAAAGGTCCTCAGGGGCGTCCACCTGCCCAGGGAACAGATCAGCGGCTAAACAGGGGTTCAGCCGCCTGTGTTTACCGGCGCTTATGGCAGCGTATTGGAATACGCTATCTTACCGTTATTCCCGACCGCGACAAACCTGTTGCTGCCCCAGGCAATGCCGCAAATGTCGTTAGAGCCGAAGGTGCTGTTCCCCACCGCCGTCCAGCCTGTACCGTCAGCGGAATACGCCATCTTGCCGTTCATCCCGACCGCGATAAACGTGTCATTACCCCAGGTGATGTCCCAGATGTTGTAGGCGCCGAATGTGCTGGCGGTAACCGCTGTCCAATTTGTACCATCGGTGGAAGCCGCTATCTTGCCGCTATCCCCGACCGCGATAAACTTGTCATTACCCCAGGCGATGCGGGAGATGGTATTACTGCCGAATGTGCTGTCGCCCACCGCCGTCCAGCTTATACCGTCGGTGGAAGTCGCCATCGTGCCGCTCTCCCCGGCTGCGATAAACTTGTCATTACCCCAGCTGATGCCATAGATGGAGTCAGAGCCGAATATGCTGCTGACGTTCACCTCCATCCAGTTTGTGCCGTCAGCGGAATACGCCATCTTGCCGCTGCTGTCCCCCCCGACCGCGACAAACTTATCATTACCCCAGGTGATGTGCCAGATGGGTTCGCTGCCGAATTTGCTGTCAACCACCGCCGTCCAGCTTGTGCCGTTGGCGGAATTCGCCATCTTGCCGTCCTCCCCGGCCGCAACAAATGTATTGTTACCCCAGGCGATGCCGTGGATGGGTTTAACGCTGAATATGCCGCTGACATCCACCTCCGTCCAGCTTGTGCCGTCGGCGGAATACGCCAGCTTGCCGCTGGGGTTCCCCCCGACCGCGACAAACTTGTCATTGCCCCAGGCGATGCCATAGATGGGTTCAGAGCCGAATGTGCTGGTGGTAACCGCGGTCCACGCGAGGGGGAAAAGGCCGGGATCGCCGCCGTTCGAATTACCGCACCCTGCCAGGGCAAAGCCGACGAGCGCCGCCAGGGCGATAATCCCCAAAACCTTGTATGTTCTTTTCATCTGCAACTCCTCTGCCGTCCCATCGGGAGGCGTGGTCCGAGAACGGACCTGTGTTTATTGTTATCCTTACGGTATAACCAAGGGTAAATGGGGCATTTTCGCCCCCGAACGGGGCGGTTTTGCCTGAACATAGGGGAAACGGGTGAGGGAAATGGGATAAAAAGCGGGAATTGACCTACCGGGGACTTGACACGCTGAGCTTTATTTAAAGTATAATGGGCCGTGGGCCGTGGGCCGTGGGCCGTGGGCCGTGGGCCGTGGGCCGTGGCGGGAAGTCTGTCTTGATGCCTACCCTTGTCCGAGACATGGAAGCATGGTAGCACTTGCGGAAAAATTTGTCAATAGTACCTTGATTGTTTGCGCATTAAGAATTCTTAAAGATTTTTAACCACCAGGGCCGCCGAAGGCGTACGAAGGGGCTTGAAAAATGATATTTTTTATATTTTATAATATTCAATGCTCCATATTTCTTCACATATCCTTTGTACTAACTTGAGTCGATCTTTTATATCTTCACATTTAAAATGTTCATGGGGCTTAAACTTTAATTTTTTTATTACCGGAGAATTTAAAAAGTTGGGATTATTAATATAATATTTTGAATTTAATGTTTGTGCAAATGTATTTTCTTTAAGATAATGTTTTACTTTACTTTCGTATTTTTGACTACTAAAAGACTGATTTGTACCATTGGGTAATAATAGCAAGGCCCCGATAGAATTCCGCCAATCACTAAAATCTTCTTTTTGATCAAATTCATCCCGATGTTCTTCAAACATGTCTGCCCAAATATGTTCAATCTCAAATGGCTTTCCTTCCGGATCATGATAATTTGAATAATTAACATCTTTCCCAACAAGATTATCAATATAACTTGTGATTCGGCATAATAAATGTTTAACAAACCTTCCATTCATTCCATGCAAACCGAAATCAAGTATGGCGTCCCATTTTTCTTGTATATCTTCTGTCTCCTTTGTCAAATTTTGCCCCAATTTATTCAAATTATTATTGCGAATGGTTTTTACCATATTGAGCATTGTATATCTAATACTCGACTGACTAAATTTTCTATAATTAATGCTTCGTAATACGGCAAATGTTTCAATAAAGCGCGAGACAAAATCAATTTTTCTCTGAATAGTTGATTCATCATCTGTTATTTTTATTGGGGCTAACAGCATAGGATCTCGCAATGAATCGGCAATACCCCAATTGTTTATATATTGTAAATGGGGCATGTTTTTTTCGAAATGCGATAAACCATGATATATCCTTAAATACCATTTAATAAAGAACGGGAATTCGGTTTTAAAAAACTTATAAAATTCTTCGGATGTTTCTATTTTAAATAATGTTTTATGGTTATCTTTAAACCAATTATGGAAACGTGTACCAATTTGTTCAAAATCCTGATCTTCAGAACCTGCTTTACCTTGGCGTATTGAAACAGCATATTTTCCCCGGAACCAGGATTGAAAAAAACTTATATCCAGCGTTTCATCGCGATCATGCAATTTCTGTATTTCATTCTTCCATAGTTCGTTAATTTCAGCTCTCTGTTTTTTATCTTTTATCTTAGATAAAATATATCCCTTTAACATCTCAGTTGGTGATAAATTTAAACCCCTATCATTCATTGTTTCAAATATTGTGTATGCATTTTCGTCCGAGTAAGCAATAATTTTAACTATTATAACATTTTCTTTAAACCAATCAATGAAATATGGCAGAACTTCTGAATTAATTTCTTCCGGAAAAGCATCTTTAATATCTTCATATCTTTCAACCATATTTTTAATTGTTTCATTGTCATCATCCTTAATTTTATAATCACCCTTTTCAAATAAATCCTTAAGACAAGATTCTCGTTCTTCGTCGGACATGTTGAAAGATTTTTCCCCGAATTTTTCAGAAAAAACTAATTCCCTAATATTTACATTATTTTCTTCTTTTTGCAAATTGTTTAAATATATTAAAAACAATGTAATAGAGGTTATTCTTTGCTGGCCATCAATAATTGATAGCTTTCCGTTTTCGGCATTTTGACTAAAAACTACAGGACCTAAATAATAATTTTGATAAGTTGCAACATCTGAACGCTTATCGCCTTTATTGAAAGATTTAATGAAAGTTTGAGTTAAATCTTCAACTAATTGTTTGATGTGCTTATCCTGCCATCTATATTCGCGTTGAAAATAATCAATAAAAAATTTCTGTCCTTTTAATAAAGATTCAATATTGGTATCGGTTGCTTCTATTTTATTTTTTAACAACGAATTTTCCATAATAATATACTCCTTCTAACCGCCCTAGAGCTGATCCAGCCAGAGGGGGTCCGGGGTTTCCGGGACGCTGATAATTTCCCGGTGCAGTTCCCGGTTAAGCATGGAAAGGATCAGCTCGGTCCCCGCGGGAAGCCGGTAGGGCACGGTGAAATCCCCGCCCCCGTAGGGAACGCTGATAAGCTCTACCCGTTCCCCGTTGGGGAGCAGGGCCTCAAGCCGCAGCCCCAGGGGGTAGGGATTCTTCGGCATGGAATAGCTAAAGAGCCCAAAGACCTGCCCCTCGGGCGCCGAGGGGGGGGCGTTGACCAGCAGTTCAATAAGGGTATTGGCCGGGACCTGGGTTTCCGCCTCGGGGTTCTGGTAGACCACCAGCTCCCCCTGCTCGCCGCCCCGGCTGGGCCGCAGGCTAAAGACAAAATTCACGCCGGTCCTGCTTATCTCCGCCAGGGCCGCGGGAATCGAAAGGCCGGTAAACCGGGGAACCGTGATCACCGTGTTCTCCGGACCCCGGCTCACCACCAATTCCAGGGCCACGGGGCCGGAAATCCCCGAACCCGGTTCGGGCTTTTGCTGCAGGATGATCCCCGGCTCCTCATCGGAATACTCGTACATCAGCGGTTCCTTAAGGGAAAGCAGGGCCTGGCCCTGGGTCTCGGCGAAGATGGCCTGAATATCCATCCGCACCTCGTTGATATCCCGGCCCCGGTAATCCTCCACGGTGTTGATAAGGACCCCCCGGCTTACCACCAGGCGGATCCGGCGGCCCGCCTTGACAATGGCCCCGGCCTGGGGCTCCTGCTCAAGAATCTGCCCCTTGTCCCGGGAGGACTGGGAATAGCGCAGGCTGATCCGGGGGTAGAGTTCCTTAACCTGCAATTCCAGCAGCGCCTCGGTAAGCTCCTTACCCCGGACATCGGGAACCATGGTCTGCTCCGCCCCCCGGACCGCGATAAAAAAGATAGAGACCGCGATAAGCCCCACAAAGACCAGGAGCCCTAGGGCCATGGATATGAAGAGTTTGAGGTGGTTGGCCACGTAGCCTTCTATGGCGTCAACATCCAGATTGATAAAACCCATCGATACAACCCATCTATGACCTTAGTTTTAGCCGAGCCGCCGGCCGACAAAATCCCTGACGCCGTTCAGAAAGGCCCGCCATTCCAGCGCCTTCCTTGCCCGGTACTGCAGCATGGAAACCGCCAGCGCCCCGTCCCCAGTTTGTACCAGTATCCCCCGCCCCCTGTCTATGCCCAGGACCGTCCCCGGCGGAACCCCGGGGTCCCCTTCCCCCAGCACCGCCGCTTGAAGGATATAGAGGTACTGGTCCCCGTCCAAGGTCCAGGACAGGGGCCAGGGGGTATAGGCCCGGATTTGGGCCTCGATGCCCAGGGCGCTCCTGGCCCAGTCGATACGCCCGTCCTCCTTGGAAAGGAGGGTACAGTAGCTGGCCTTTTCGTCGTCCTGGGGCCGGGGGACCAGCGCCCCCAGGTTTCGCAGGACCGGGGGAAGCAGGGCCGCCGCGCGGCGGGCCATTTCTTCGGTCAGGGAGGCGGCGGTTTCCCCGCCATCAAGGGGAAAGGCCTCCTGGGCCAGTATATCCCCGCAATCCATCCGGAGGGCAAGGCGCTGGATGCTGATCCCCGTCTCCCGGTCCCGGTTCAGGATGGCCTGGGGAATGGGGGTGGGCCCCCGGTAGGCGGGGAGCAGGCTGGGGTGGATGTTGAGCCCCCCCAGGGGGAAAAGGGCAAGGAATTTCGGGCCAAAGATTCTGCCGTAGGCAAAGGAGATTAAAAGGTCCGGCCCCAGGGCCCCAAGTTCCTCCCTGGCGCGGGCCCCCAGCTTTTCGGGCTTCAGGATGACCGGGGGCCTAAGACCGGCCCCTTCGAATTCCGGCCCCAGGGCGGCGGCGGCGGCGGCCAGGGCCGTGGGCTCCGGTTTGGCGCTCCGGCCCCTGGGGCTGTCCGGGTTGCTGAGCACCGCCGCAAGCTCAAAACCGCCGGAACCGGCGGCAGAGCCAACAGGAGCGGCGGCCGGCGGGCCCGCCTCCAGGGCCAGGGCCGCCAGAGCCCGCAGCGCGGGAACGGCAATGGCGGGACTCCCCGCGTAGACCATCCGCATAGACTACTTCTGCCGGGCCTTCTCCACCCGCCGGTCCTTCTCCATTCTGGCAAGAAGCCGCTCCCGCTTATGGGCGGAAAGCCGGTCGATAAACAGCACCCCCTCCAGGTGATCGTACTCGTGGAGAATCACCCTGGCCAGAATGCCGTCCACATCCATGGTAAAGGGGCGGCCCTTTTCGTTCCAGGCCTGTATCTGCAGCTCCCTGGGCCGGATCACATCCGCCCAAACTCCGGGAATGGAGAGACAGCCCTCCTCGTACTTCACCAGCTCCGGGGAAGTGGCGGTAATCGAAGGGTTGATAAAAACCCGCGGCGTATCCCCCTCGATATGGATCACAAACAGCCGCTTCATAAGGCCCACCTGGGGACCCGCAAGCCCAACCCCCTTCCCGTCATGGAGGGCGTCGATCATCTTATCCGCGATGGCCCTGATCTCATCGTTTATAGTTTTAATAGGCTCCGCCTTGCCTCGGAGCAGTTCGTTTCCCAGGGTAAGAATCTCCATACGCCCATACTACCGGAATCCCCGGCCGAACACAATTCAAGCTTCGGTTATGCCCGCCCGGCGCTAATCGTAAAAAAGGCAGAGCCCGCGGACCTGTTCCGCGCCCGCCCCCTTAAGGGCCGCCGCACAGGCTTCCAGGGTGGCCCCGGTGGTCATCACGTCGTCGATGAGCAGGGCTTTTTTCGGCGCCGCTGCGGCGGGGACAAAACGGCCCTCCAGGTTTTGCAGCCGGTCCCGGCGGCCCAGCTTCTTTTGGGTCTGGGAGGGGAGCCGCCGGAGGCAGCGCCGCACGGGGAATCCCTCCCGCTCCAAAAACCGGACCAGATACTCCACCTGATCCCAGCCGGTTTTGCGAATCTTCCCCGGCCGGGGGGGCACGGGGACCAGATCAAAACCCGGACAGCACCGTTCCCCCAGCCGCCGGGCAAGGAAATTCCCCACCCCTATATGCTTCCCGAATTTGTAGGCCCCCAGGAGCTTCCGGTACTTCCCCAGGTAGGGGTAGATCAGGGACACGGAATCGCAGTTCCAGTCTTCCCGGGCCCGGCAGGCAAGGCAGCGGCCGCTTTCCGACACCAGGGGCCGGCCGCAGCGGTCGCAGGTCTCCCCCAGGACCGGGGCAAGCCCCTCCCGGCAGGGACCGCAAAGCCCCTGCCAGGCCTCCTCCGGCCCAACCAGGGCCGCGCCACAGAGCGCGCAGCCCGAAGGAAAGAAAAACTCCCGAATAAAGAAAAGCGGCAACAACAGTTCCATAGACCCTCCTTCCCGGCCCTTATAGGGGGAAAGGGCAAAAAAGTGAATAAAAAAGTGTTGATTGTCATATTTTTTCAACTTTTTTCCCGTCAGACGCAAGCGCCACGCAGATTCGCGCCCTTATAGGGGGTGAACCTCCTCTGTCAGAGGAGGCCGGTAGGATGAAAGCCTTTACCCTTGGACAGGTTTTCAGTTCCGCCCCAATGGTCCCGCTTCCCCACACCTATAGCCCAGGGCAACAGCCTCTCTGATGTCCTGGGGCGGGGCATAAACGCTTATAAGGCAGGTTTCTATGAAAAAAGTGAAACGACTGAAACAACGTCACGTATTCCAGCTCTTTGACCGGGTCTTCAAGTGCCTCTTGGGCCTTTCCGATAAGAGCGTTATCAACCTTATCAACGGCCTATTCGGTACCTCCTACCCCCCTGACAGTACCGTAACCCGCCCTAGCCCCGAAAAGGTGGAACCCGGTTTAAAGCGGTCCCTGGCGGATATGGTCATTACTATCAACGGCGACCCCTACCTTATCGAGGCCCAAATTAGAAACGATCGATACATGGGGGTACGGATATTCCAGTATATTTTGAACCAGGGACGACTTTCCCCCCAGAAAGGGCATACCCTCATCATACGGCTGCCCCGGATCATCGTCATCTACTGGGAACTCACCCCTTCCACGCCGGAAGTGGAGACCGTCATATTTGAGTTTCCCGGCGGCCCACGGTACCGGTACGAGGCTTGCAGCTTCAAGTTTCCCGGCTACAGCATCGGGGAGTTGGAGGAGCGGGGCCTGGGTATCCTGTTACCCTTCTGCGTATTAAAGTTCCGCCGGGATGTAGAAAAGGCGAAGACCGCTGAGGAACGGCGGGAACTGGCGGTAATGATGAGAGCCCTGGTGGAGGAGATAGCGGCGGCCGCGGAACGGAGCCAAAGGCGGGGAGAGATGACCAGGGGGGACCTGGGTAACGTGCTTGACCTAACCGAAATTATGTACAGAGAATTATATGTACCCTCTACTGAGTTTGAGGAGGAGGAAGGTATGTGGGAACACATCAAACTGAAGGACTACGACGGAGCCTACCGGGAACGGGATGAGGCTATTCGGGAACGGGATGAGATTGCCCGCAGGGAGGCAGAGGCCGCCCGCCAGGTCGAGACCGCCCGCCAGGCGGCCCGCAAACTCCTGGAAATGGGCGTCCCCCGGGAGCAGCTTGCCCAGGCCGGACTCCTGGAATTCGCCGGGCAGCCCGGCGCTTAAACTATGGCGTTAACGGCTCATCCGGTTTTTTTGTATAGTTATCGTAGGATGCAATAAAGGATTTCTCATAGTTGGCCAAGGTCGTCAATTCGTCATGGTATTCGACAGTTCCAAGGCTGTCGTTTATATCATTAAGATACGCCGATGCCGCCTTAATCATAGCTAGGCCGTTATTTAGATAACCTATTACCTGATCTTTAACAGCGTCATCATTTGCCGTTTGATATTCATTTTCTAATATAACCATAGCATTGGCCAGCTCTCCTATTTCGATAAGTTTTTTTCCATAGGCCGCAAATCCTTCCCCTTTTTTTATCCGCCTATTGGTAATATGGTTAATATCACGCAGACTGTC
Source organism: Treponema sp. (assembly GCA_031274285.1). GTDB lineage: Bacteria > Spirochaetota > Spirochaetia > Treponematales > Breznakiellaceae > JAISFT01. The sequence goes on from JAISQJ010000102.1 coordinate 43,717, forward strand.
GGCGCTTAGGTAAATATCATGGGCTTCGCTCTGGTGCTTTGTCCCGTTTGTTTCTTCGTAACTGATCAAAAATGTTGCCACTTTCGTATCAGGACCCGGCAGTTCATCAAAATTTATCACGGCGAAAAGCGTCTCATAATCGCCATTATGGATAGTGTCAAGGGAATAGTGTATCCTATTGCCGTCGATCCGGTTATTATAACCCCAGGTTTCCTGAAAATGTACGCCCTCCGCCAGTATTAATTCCATGCTTAACATACGGGCCGCGGGAACAACCAGCCTGTCCAGCTCGGAACCGAAGGTTTCTTCCATTTCGTCATGATCCGAAATAAACCGGGAAGAACCTCCCCCATTTGCTGCCATATCGACCATAAGGTTAATATCGGCGCTTGCCCCAAGGGCGATGGTGGAAATATTAATGCCCCGCAGGTTATACTGCTTAGTAATACTAACAATATCGTCTTTTGTCCCCGATCCGTTATGCATCCCGTCGGTAAGCAGCAAAACCCGGTTTATATAATTATCGCGGTAATGCTGTTCTACCAAATCGTAGCCCAATTTCATTCCCCATAGTATATTGGTCCCGCCCCGGGGCTGCAGGGTATCAACTTTTCTCTTAAATTGATTGCGATCATTTTCATCTTTAATTGAAGCGGGGGGAATTAACACTTCAGCCGCATTGTCAAAAATTACAACAGAAATAATATCGTTTTCCCTTACCTTGTTTATAAAAATATAAAAAGAGTTTTTTACCCACGAAAGCTTGTCCCGGTCTGACATTGAACCGCTTATATCTATTACAAAGCTTATATTCATCGGTTCAATATTTTCAAAACTATCTTTTTTCCCCTTCAGGCCCACCTGTATAAAACCGGTAGTATCCCGTATGTCAACATCGGTGGTAACATTTAAGGGGCCGTTTTGCGGCAGCGGATAATCATAATCCTCTTTTGAAATAAGGGCATCAAGCTGAATTTCTTCCGGCTGATAGATGTACCCTAATCCGGTTAAATATCTTCCCCTGTTTGAAGCCGCACTCTCGCTTCGGCCGCCTCCGTACATACCTACCGGGAAAAACAGGCTGAACGCCAGGGCGAACCATCCAATGGCCGGTACCTTTTTGCCTCTTTGGTTCATGATTTCCTCCGCTCGTATAGCTTTAGCAGGAATCCTGGGGCCTACTTCTCCGGCTTAGAGCCGATAAGGGTAAAGCTCAGGCCGCACTGGTAGCGTTCCCCGGATTCGGGGTTGGCGGCCTTGTCGGAGGCATAGTAACCCACGGAGCCGGTAGAGAATTCCTTGGCCTGGGCATAGGAAGTGGCCCAGATTTTGCCGTCGCTGTCCTTAATGGTTATTTCCAAAAACTTGGGGGCCTTGGGGTCCCGTTTTGCCGGTTCGGGCATAGCATACTCCTTACATGATACAAGTCCAGGGGCTCCAAGAAAAGATTTTGGAACCGCCTCAATACAGCTAGAAATCTTCCAGGTCCTCGTCCCTGTCCATGAATTCCGGCAGGGTGTAGACCAGGGTACCGGACTTACGGACCCGGAGTTCCGCAAATCCCTTGCTCACCAGGGTATCCAGGGCCTTCTTTGCCCCCTCCAGGGGAACATCGGCGGCCAGGGCCACTTCGCTCACCGTAAGGATACCCCTATGCTCCTTGGCCTGGCGCAGAATACTCCGCTCCAGGCTCTCCTTCTCCCGGACAATCCGGGTCTGCACATCATTGGCGTAGCGCCAGTTCCCCGTTTTCTCCGGTTTTCCGGCGACAACATTGCCGGCGCCGAATAGCCTATCCCCCGCCCCTTCCAGGGCCCGGCGCAGATTCGCCTCCCGTACCTGGGCCGGGAGGGTAAGAAAGTCATAGATTGACCCCACCATGGCAAGGCCCCCGGTACACATCCACAGGATCCCCGAGGGAATCTTCCCCAGGTAGAACCGGTGGAGCCCCAGGGCGCCGCAGCCGGAAAGAAACCAGCAGAGGTAGGCAAAGCCAACGCTATACATGACCCCTATAATAGTCCAATTCCGGCCCCTGTCCAAGGGTCCGCGTTGCCTCATGAAAAATGTTACCGAAAAGGACCCATGCCTCAAATAGAAAATGTTACCCAAAATAAAATGAGGACGCTGAACGGAGGGCGTCCCAATGGGGTTAACTATGAAAGA
>JAISQJ010000118.1 GCA_031274285.1 Treponema sp.
AGGTTATCGGAATACATCACCGTATAGGCATGATTTGGGAACCATTCGTGGAACAGGATGGTATATCCGGTGTCCTGGACAAGGCCGATTTTTGAATAGAGAATTTCGTTGACCGTAATATCTTTATAATCCGAGCGGGAGAGCAGGGCGTAATGATCGGTGAGGTAAGAAATCTTCGGCCATAAATAACGGCCTTCCCGATCCGGAGTGGGGATGAGTTCGCTCACCAGGGCTATCTCTCCCCTGTCGAGCATATCAAGCATTTCAGTCCAGTGTATCAGCCCGGGCCGGAGCATGGCAAAACGTAAGCCCGATAGGTCTTCGATTTCCCTCAGCACGTCCACCGTGATGCCCTGAAATTCTTTATCTCTGGGATTAAAAAAACACATGGGATAATTGTCGTATTCCAGACCCACCGGAACCGTCCCGCCTGACGCGATACGGTTTTGAATATACCGCCTTTCTTCGGCTGTCAAACCCATCCAAAATTTGTGCTTGAGGTAGTCCCTGTAGCCCTGATTGTATAATTCGCCAAAATAACGGAGGGCTCCGTTTTCCAAAGCCTTTTGCACTACGGAAATAACCGGCTCAAGGGCGGGATTTTGGGTACAGAGGGATACGGGACTGTAGATGGGCGGAAAAAAATTATTCGCCGCCACATCGCCGTAGTCGTCAAAGGCCGCCTCAAAAGGCCCCTCGTCGAAAAAAGCGTCGGCGTTACCGCTTTTCAGCATCCGGTACACCGTATCGTAATCGTCCGCCAGGATGACTTCAAAATCGCCCTCCAGAAGATCCGTAACCAAAGTGTAGGTGGTGGTGCCCTCAAGGAATATGTAGCGCGGAGGGCGGAGCTCGGCGATTTCCGAGAGGCTCTTGCTCCCCGCGATGCGCATACTTTTTACCATGCGTACCGCTGTCGGGCCGGTCATGCGGTAGCTTGTAAGACGTTCCGGCGTGGGGGTGAGGTCGCCTGAAAAGTCCACCCGGTGATCGGCGAGACCTTCCAGCAGTTCGCCCCACTCGTACAGCTCAGGAACAAAGGGGATGCCAAAAAGCCGCGAGAAATATTCGCAGAGCAGCGCGGCATAGCCGCCTGAGGAACCGTCTTCCCGGAGAAAACACTCGGTACTCTGCTCCATGCCGTATACAAAGCTGTTACGGTTTTTCCGCAGGGCTTCGATTGCATCAATCTCCTGCTCCGTAACCCCCGGTATATCCCGGTAGGAGGTATAGATAGGGTATTCAGGATTCCCGGTTCCGGACTTTGGGGCGCATCCGGCAAAGGCGGCTAGTAGATTGATTGTGCTAAAAAGCAGGAAAAGAAATTTAACCGGCAAGGGGCACAAAGGTAAAGAAAATGACTGTGGCTGATTATGATAATTCTCTATATCATGTGGTTTTTTATCCATGATTTTAGCGCCGCCGGCCATTTTTTGCTGTCTCCATTACCTCTAAAAACACACCGGTCAGCGCCGGATCAAACTGAGTCCCCCGGCCCTCCGCCATGATCCTGCCCTGAAGGGGTATCTCTTCCCCCGCCAGCCCCTTAGGGTAGCCTTTCCCATCCCACCGCTCATGGTGGGTTCCCGCGAAAATTTTAGCGTACTTTAAGAAATCGCTGGCCGTAGTAGTGGCCTCAATTTTTTCGATAATCTGAACCTCAAAGGTGGTATGCTTTTTCATCCACCATCTTTTGTAAATTTTCATTAAAATTTTTAAGCTCCTCTTGCTGGGCTTTAAGGGTTTTTTTCTGCTCCTCCACCAACAGGTGTACTTCAACACGTTTCAGGAGGAGCGCGGGTTGAAAGGGTTTGGTGATATAATCAACGGCCCCCAGTTCCAGCCCCTCAAGCTCGTTTTCCGTGTCGGTCTTGCCGGTAAGGAACATTACCGGAATATCCCTGGTTTCATCTTTTGCCTTGAGAATTTTAATAGCTTCATAGCCCGACATTTCCGGCATTTCAATATCCAGCAGGATCATGGCGGGCTTTACGTCAGATAGCAGCTCAAAGAGTTTTGCCGCCGACGGGGCGGTAAAGACGGCGAATTTTTCCGACAGTACGTTTTTACCCGCCCGGAGATTTGAGGGGTTATCGTCCACCAGGATGATTCTGCTTTTTGCGGTTTCCATACTTTTACCTTATTCCTGCCCTGCTTTGCGCGCTTCCGGGCTGCGGTGGTAGTAGCGTAGTGTTACTGCGATACCGCTTGCCAGGAGGGCGATGTTCAGCATGAAGGGGTAGCCCCGGTTAAGGCCGGAGAGGACGCCGCCTATCCAGCCGAAGGGGGAGGTGGCGAACATGATGATCATGTGCTGGATGGCCATGACCCGGGCCCGCTCCGCCTTGTTCACATGGAGGGCCACCAGGGATTCGGCGAGCATGGCCAGGGTCCCGGCGGCGAAGGCGTCGAAAAACAGGGACACGCAGAGGATTCCGTAGCGGATTGCGCCGGAGGAGGGGGCGGCGACCAGGAGGCTTTGTCCCGCCATATAGGCGGCGAAACCGAAGAGCAGGGGCGTTCTAAGGGTGAAGCGGGAAAGCCGGGGCACCACGAGAAAGAGAAAGGCGATGGCCAGGATCGAGCGGAACATGGGGAACAGGGGCAGCAGGGGATCGGGGACCAGGAGTTTTTTGCTGACGATGACCTGCCAGAAGGTGGTGTTCACCATTTGTACCGCCCCCACCAGGGCCGCGATGACCAGGGAAAAAATGGTTCCCCTGGAGCTGCCGATTATTTTAAGGACTCCGCCGTAACCGGCCAGGAGGGAAAAAAGGCTCTGTCCTTTGGTCTCCCCCATTCTTACGATGCCGGTGCGGGTTTCCCGGGAAAAACGATAGAGCAGGAATATTTTCACCGTCATGATCACAAAGGCGTTGATATAGAGAATCCTGATGGCGGGTACCAGGGTGAGCCGGGAAACCAGGATAGAGGAAATGGGGGCGAAGAGGGCGGAGAGCTGGCCGCAGACGATGACCAGGGAGTAGATCCGGGTTATCGATTCCTTTTCCGCATCCTCCACCAGGAGGCAGTCCCAGGAATTGGTGGTCACCTTCATGGCGCCGTTAAAAAGGGCGGCCACGACGAAAAACCAGAAGCCCTGGGCCCGCATCCAGATAAGGCAGGGGATGCTCCACGCGATAAAATCGAAGACCGCGGTGGTTTTGCGCCTTCCCAGTTTGTCGGTGATCACCCCGCCCAAAAAACCGAAGATTACCTGCATAAGCATGTAAATGGTGGCGATAAGGCCGATGTCGGCGTCTTTAAGGCCCAGGGCCAGCATATACACCGAGGCGTAGGGGAGGCAGAGGTTCATCGAAAGTCCCCAGAGGGGTTCGGTGTACACGCAGGCGCGGGGGTTTCCCCGCAGTTCAAAGAGAGTCTTGACCAGGAGATTTTTTGCCACGGTGAACCAGTTATTCCTTTTTCAGTTATTCTTTTTCCGCCTGTTCTTTTTCCAGCGCCGCCAGGACCGCTTCCAGGGCTTTTTGCAGGCGGTCTACTTGTTCCCCGGTGAAACGGCCCTCTTTAAGGGGGGCTTCCACTTCCGCGGCGGCTGACTTGAGTTTTTCCGCGCCGATAAGGGCGGCGCTGCTTTTAAGGCTGTGGACCATGCGGTGGGCGGTCGCCAGGGATTCTACCGGCGCCCCCGGCGCCGCCTTCGATGCCGCCTCCCCCAGGAGGCGGCGGAATTCCTCAAAGAAATTCCGGTTCTGGGTGTAGAAGTCGCGGCGGAGTTTTTCGTAGAGCTCCCGGTTTCCCTCGGTGGTGTTGAGTCCCGCCTGGTAATCAATAACGTCCCCCGGCAGGTCCGGCGCCCCTTCCGGCCCCGCCGTTTCCGGCGACCCCTCCGCCTGGGCGGGGTTAAGGTGGCGGGAAAGGCAGTCCCAGAGGTTCCGGGCGCTGAAGGGTTTTCCCAGGTGATCGACGATGCCATAGCGGTAATAAATATCCGTATCCCGGGTGAGCACGTTGGCGGTAAGGGCCACGATGGGGCTTGTGCAGCCCAGCCGTTTTATTTCCGACGAAGCTTCCAGGCCGTCCATCACGGGCATGTGGATATCCATAAAGATAAGGCTGTAGGGCCGGCCCTCCTGCATGCTTTCCCGGACCGCCTCCACCCCAAGCTGCCCATTTTCCCGGATATCGGTCTCAAGGCCAAGCCGCCGGAGGTGGTCCCGGATAACCTCCTGGTTCATGGTATTGTCCTCGCAGACCAGAATCCGCCCCGACAGGGCCGGTCGGCGGACAGCGGCCGGAGAATCCGGTTCCTGGGGGCCCCTGCCGGTTTTCTTGTCCGAAAGATCAAATTCCAGGATAAAACTGAATTTGCTGCCGATGCCGGGCGCGCTTTCCACGTTAAGCCTGCCCCCCATCAGTTCCACCAGGTTTTTGCTGATGGGCAGCCCCAGGCCGGTACCCCCGTATTTGCGGGTGGTGCTCCGGTCGGCCTGTTCAAAGGGCTTAAAAATATTTGCCATCTGATCCGCGGTTATGCCGATCCCTGAGTCCTTTACCTCAAAACGGAGGGCGATTTTTCCGGGCCGGCTGTCCTCGACGGTAATCATCAATTTGACCGTACCCACGTTGGTAAATTTTACCGCGTTGGCCAGCAGGTTGATGAGCACCTGCCTGAGCTTGGTGGGATCCCCCAGGAGTTTGTATTCGATAAAGGGTTCGGAATAAATATAGAGGCCTATCCCCTTTTCCGCGGCCCTTAGGCTGATGGTATTTTCGCATGCGGCGATAAGGTCGTGCAGATCGAAGGGCAGCTTTTCCAGCGTCACCTTGCCCGCCTCGATCTTGGAAATATCAAGGATGTCGTTGAGGATGGAAAGCAGGCCCGCCGCGCTGCTCCGTATTTTTTCCAGGTACTCACGGGTTTTGCCGCCGGGGGGCTCCATATCTTCCAGGGCAAGTTCCGTAAAACCGATGATGCCGTTCATGGGGGTGCGGATTTCGTGGCTCATGTTGGCCAGGAACGCGGTCTTCATGTCGGAGTGTTCTTTTGCTGTCCGCGCCGCCCGGCTCATGGCGCCGGAGGTGACCAGGAGGAGTACGCAGATTAAAACGAGGATCAGGGCGAAAAGGAAAATTTCCAGCCGGGTCTGTTTTTTTATCGGCCCCTGGATGGTATCCTGATCCACCAGCGAAAAAAATTTCCACCCTGCGGAGGGGATGGTCTGGATGCTGCAGTAGCGCCGGGTCCCGTCGGCGCCGGCGATGAACACCGATTCGCCGTCCGCGGCACGGAGCAGTTCCCCGTATACGCCGCCGAAGCTGTTGCCGAGCGTCCGGTATTGGCCGTCCTCCCTGGGCATGTAGTCGGCGTTCGGGTGAACCAGGATGATCCCCGAATCCTCGGCCGCCAGGAAGGCAAAGCCCTGGCCGCCGGCGATGGGGGTTTCGTTGACCATCCGCTGAATATCGTTAAGGGATACGTCCGCCCCCACCACGGCCAGTAGTTCCCCGTTTCGCAGGATGGCCTTGGAGATGGAGACGCAGGCGCTGCCGGTCCTGGCGTCCCGGTAGGGATTGCTGATAAAGACCCCCTGGGGGTCCCGCGCGGCCCCGGCAAACCATTCCCGTTTATCGGCCCGCCAGCCCTCTTCCGGCTGCCAGTCGCCGGCAAACCACAGGGACCCGTCGGGATAGCCGAAGTACATCTGAAAAAAGGAGCTGGAATAATTTTTGTAGTGGTTTTCGATGACGGGCCGCAGTTCTTCGCTGCCGTAGGATTCCAGAATCCACCGGAAATCCTCGGCCACCCCGTTAAGGTAGCCAATCTGATTTTCCAGCCAGCCGTTGAGCCGGGAAGCGGCCAGGGACCCGCTGTACTCCACCCTGCCCAGGGATTGGTTGGTAAGAATTTCGCCGGTAAAAACCGCCCGCGAAACGGCGGCCAGCCCCAGCACCGCGATACAGGCCGCCAGGGCTATGACCATAAGCTTGACCCGGACATCGTTCATTGAACTGGATACCCCTTAGCCCTTGTACACGATCTTGTTGCGTCCGGCTTCCTTGGCCATGTACAGATACTTGTCCGCCTGCTGGATAAAGTCCGCCATGTCCCCCTCCATGGTGGGCATGATGGTACTAATCCCGATGCTGATGGTAATCGAGGTGGGGTCCCCCTGGGGGGTGGGGACGATTCCCTTTTCCACCTTCCGGCGTATGGCCTCCGCCACCTTGATGGCCCCCACCGTGTCGGTGTCCCCCAGAAGCACGGCGAATTCCTCCCCCCCCAGCCGGGCGGCCATGTCCGACGGCCGGTGGAGGCTGTCCATGAGAATCTTGCCGATGAATTTGAGGAGCCGGTCTCCCTGGGGGTGGCCGTAGGTATCGTTGTAATCTTTGAATTTGTCCACGTCCAACATCAGCATGCTTATACAGGATTTATGCCGGCAGGTGCGGCGCCACTCCTCCTTGATCCGCAGGTCAAAGAACCGGCGGTTGGGAATATCCGTTAACGCGTCGATCATCCCCAGCCGTTCAATGGTGCGGATATGCTTAACCAGGTCCAGCTGAATCCGTATCCGGGCGGTAACAATGGCGCTGTGGAAGGGCCGGGTAAGGTAATCCACCGCCCCCAGCCGCAGGCCCCGTTCCTCGTCCTCCACGCTGGCCGCGCCGGTAAGCAGAATCACCGGAATGTCCCGGGCCTCGTCCATGTCCTTAAATTTTTGAAGCAGATCGAAACCGCTCATGTCGTTAAGGCATAGGTCCAGGAGGATAAGGTCCGGCCGCTGTTCGTAGAGGTAGGCCACGGCTTCTTCGCCGCTACGGACGAAGTCCAGATGGTGATCGTTTTGAAGGGCGCCCCTCAAATCACCGCCGTTGGAATCCGCTTCTCCCACAATCAAAATGTTGAACTGGTCAGGATTGCTCATTTATGTTACCTATTCTAGCATACCTTGGGACCTTTGTAACAGGCTGCCGGGTTAGGAGGAAACGGTGAAAAACATTCTTGTCCTGTGCGATGATTTTTGGCACCCCGCGGAGGTGATCGAGCGGGGTATGGGGAGCATTAAAACCGAAGACTACGCATTCGATTTTGTCCACGACGCCAAGGACATCCTCTACCCCGAAATGCTGGAGCGCTACCCCGCCATTATCAACTGCAAGAGCAACGTCCTTACCGGCGCCAACACCGCCCCCTGGTTCGACCAGGTTGCCGAGGTGGGGGTGGGGGATCTGGAAGCCTACGTGAAAAACGGGGGCGGCTTCCTTTCCCTCCATGCGGGCAATACGGCCAGAAAAGACGAGCCCTACGGGCTTTTTGTGGGCAACTACTTTGTGGGCCACCCCCCCCGCTGCGCCATCGAGGTGGAGATCACCGGCAGCCACCCCATCCTGCGGGGGGTGGAGAATTTCAGCATCCGGGACGAGCATTACCAGCTTGAGGTCATCGCCGGCGATACGGTGGAACTGTTCCGCACCAGGTCGGAAACCGGGGGCAATCAGATTGGGGGCTATGTCCGGAACCTGGGCAAAGGCCGGCTCTGCGTCATGACCCCCGGACACATCCTGTCGGTTTGGGAACACCGGTCCTACCAGCGGCTCATCCTTAACGCGCTGGACTGGTGTACTGGGCCCGCATAGCGTTAAGGATGGCCAGCAGGGACACCCCCACATCGGCAAAAACCGCGGCCCACATGGAGGCCAGGCCCAGGGCGCCCAGGACCAGGATGATCCCCTTTACCCCCAGGGCAAAGCCTATGTTCTGCCACACGATGCGGTGGGTTTTCCGGGCGATGGCCAGGGCATCCGCCAGCCGGGAGGGCTCGCTGGTCATCAGCACCATGTCCGCCGCCTCAATGGCCGCGTCCTGCCCCATGCCCATGGCGACCCCCACGTCGCTGCGGGCCAGCACCGGGGCGTCGTTGATGCCGTCCCCCACAAAAACGATCTTCCCCCCGCCCTCGGCGTAGAGGGCCTCCAACTGGGCCACCTTGTCCTGGGGCAGCAGTTCCCCATAGAAGCCGTCCAGCCCCAGGGTCCGGGCCGCCGCCGCGCCGGTCCGGGCATTGTCCCCGGTGAACATCAGTATCCTCCTGACCCCCGCGGCCTTTAGCCGCCGGACCGCGTCTTTGGCGTCGGCCCTGGGTTCGTCGCTGATCTCCAGATGCCCCGCATAGACCCCGCCGCAGCTTACATACACCACGGTCCCCGGCGCATCCGCCGCAGGGCAGCTTACCCCGTTTTCCTCCAGGAGCCGGATATTCCCGGCCAGGACGGTCTTCGATCCCAGGTTAAGGCGGAGCCCCCGGCCGGGGATCTCCTGGGGGGATTCCCCCGGTTCCTCCCCGATGCCCCGTTCCTCCGCGGCCTGCCGGATAGACTGGGCGATGGGATGGTTGGAAAAATGCTCCGCGGCCGCGGCATAGCGGAGCAGCTCCGCTTCGCTAAAGGGCGGGGACGGCTGGATCTTGGTCACCTTAAAGACCCCCCTGGTCAGGGTGCCGGTCTTGTCAAAGACCACCGTATCCACCCGGTTCAGGGCTTCCAGGTAGTTGCCCCCCTTAATCAGGATTCCCCTGCGGGACGCCCCGCCTATGCCCCCAAAGAAACTCAGGGGCACGGAGATCACCAGGGCGCAGGGGCAGGAGACCACCAGGAATACCAGAGCCCGGTGAAGCCAGGCCGGGAAGAACAGGGCAAAGACCGCCATGAAACCGGTTTCAGCGGCCCCGCTAGCGGCGCCCCCGCCAAGGGCCCCGCCGACAGCCCCGCCGGCGAAACCCGCGGCTCCGCGGATACCCAGGACCAGCGGCGGGATCAGGGCCAGGCCCAGGGCGCAGGCCGCCACCACCGGGGTATAGTACCGGGCAAAGCGGGTGATAAAATTTTCCACCGGCGCCTTCCTGGTCCCCGCGTTCTGTACCAGTTCCAGAATTTTAGCGGCCGTGGATTCCCCGAATTCCTTGTCCACCCGTATCACCAGGACCCCGGTTTTGTTGATGGACCCGGAAAGGACCCCGCTCCCCGGTTCCACGTCCCTGGGCAGGGACTCCCCGGTCAGGGCCGAGCAGTCCAGGGCCGAGCGGCCCTCGGTAACGGCGCCGTCCAGGGGGATCTTTTCCCCCGGCTTCACCAGGATCAGGTCCCCCGGGTGGACCTCCCTGGGGTCCGTGCGGATAACCTCCTCCCCCCGCTTCAGGTTGGCGTAGTCTGGCCGCAGGTCCATCAGGCCGGCGATGGAAGACCGGGACCGGCGCAGCGCCAAATCCTGAAAGGCTTCCCCCACCCGGTAGAAGATCATAACCGCCACCCCTTCGGGGTATTCGCCGATGCAGAAGGCCCCCAGGGACGCGATGGCCATAAGGAAGTTCTCGTCAAAGACGGACCCCCTCCCGGTACGCGCCAGCGCCCTGATATTCCCCAGGGCCCCCAGCAGGACCTTCCCCCCGGCCGCCGCATAGGCCGCGGCAAACAGGCCCAGGGCCAGGAATCCCCCCTGGCCGGGGAAAGCCGCGCCCTCCCCCCCGGCAAGGTTCCGTACTACCAGCCCCGCGGCAAAAAACAGGGCCCCCAGGCCGATGGCAAGCAGGGGAAAGCCCCCTTGCTCCTCCGCCCGTTCCCCCTCCGCCCCCTCCCGGGCCTCTCCGTGGGCCGCCCCGTGCCCGCCCTGGGCGCCGCTATGGGCGCAGCAGGAACAGCCGCCCTCCCGAAACTCCGGGTCCCGCACCCTTATACGGGTATGCTTACCCTGTGTTTCCATACCATCCTCTCCGGCCTACTGCCGGGGCTCCCTCACGTGCACCAGACCCTGGGTAAAGATACCCCCCACATGCTCATCGTCCAGGGAGTAGAACACCACCTTGCCCTCCCGCCGGTACTTCACCAGCTTGGTCTGCCGCAGAGTCCTAAGCTGGTGGCTAATGGCCGACTTACTCATCCCCAAAAGGGCCGCAATATCGCAGACACACAGCTCCGCGTGGAGCAGGGCGCTGATAATCCCGACCCTGGTGGAATCCCCAAAAACCTTAAACAGGTCCGCCAGGTCCAGCAGGTCCTCCTCGGCGGGCATCTTCCCCTTCACCGCCCGCACCACATCCTCGTGGATAACCGTACACTCAAACCGGTCAAGCTCCTCGGCCTCGCTCATCCTTGCCTCCCATCCCGTCTCTGTTGTTCAACTGAACAGTTGAGTAATCATTCAACTATTCAACTAAACATACGCCTTCCCCGCCGCCCCTGTCAAGCAGAATCGGAAAAAACTAAAGAATCAGAAGGGGGGCCGACTACCACGGACAAGCGGCGAAGGCCCGCGGCCTTCGCCCTCCGTAGCCGCCCCGTCCGGCCTCCGGCCCCCCTACGCTCCAAAGCCGGGCAAGCCCGGCTTTTGCGCTACCCCCCGGCTAGGGGGATAAACCGCATAAATTTCCATTAAACCGCAAGGTTTTCTATAATTCACCCTATAAAATGTCATAATTGAGGGCCTCAAGAAACTTTTCTATTTTTTGATCAAAAACTCAAATTTTTCTTGCTGGTTCCAAAAAACCGTGATACTATAATTTGTGCTCCAAAATGGATGCAAAAGGCAAGGGTGATATTTGATGTACTCGGTAGAAATTAACTACTTGTG